>JAFTWV010000032.1 GCA_017465155.1 Clostridia bacterium | reverse complement strand
TGCCGCCCATTTCCAGACGGCAGCCGTAGCGGTGGAACAGCTCCAGGAAGTCGTAGGACTGCATGAGCATGTAGGTGAACTCAAGGAAGCTCAGGCCGTTCTCGGACTCCATGCGGGCGCGGTAGCAGTCAGCGCGCAGCATGGTGTTGACGGAGAACATGGAACCGATGTCGCGCATGAACTCAATGAAGTTCAGATGACGCAGCCAGTCGCCGTTGTTGACGATGATGGCCTGGCCCTCGGAAAAGTCGAGGAAGCGGCTCATCTGTGCCTTGATGCACTCGACATTCTGGTCGATGGTTTCGACGGTCATCATCTTGCGCATGTCAGTTTTGCCGGAGGGGTCGCCGATCATCGCGGTGCCGCCGCCCATCAGAGCAATGGGCTTGTGACTGGCCTTCTGCATGTGAGCCATGGCCATGATCGGAATGTAGTGGCCGATGTGCAGAGAGTCTGCAGTGGGGTCGAAGCCAACATAGAAGGTGGTGGGCTCTTCCAGCTGCTTGTACAGCTCGTCTTCAAAGGTCATCTGCGCGATGAAGCCGCGCTCCTTCAGTACGTCAAGAATATGCATGTCTGTATCCTCCTGAAATATAATGTTGTGAAATTACTTGCTGGCCTCCGCGATGACTTCGCGCAGCACGGCCATGCCCTTGTGGATCTGTTCCACGGTGGAGTTGGAGAAATTCAGGCGCAGCGTGTTTTCGTGTCCGCCGTCGCAGAAGAAGTGAGTGCCGGGAACGTAGGCAACCTTACGTTCGACGCACTTCTGCAGCAGTTCCAGCGCGTTGATATGCTCCGGCAGCTCGACCCAGATGAAGAGTCCGCCCTCGGGCCTGGTGTACGTTGTGCCTTGGGGGAAGGTGTTCAGCTCCTCCATCATCGCGTCCATCTGCTCCTTGTAGGAGGCACAGATGGCTTTGATGTGCTCCGGCAGCAGATTGCGGCGCAGGAACTGGTCGACAATGGCCTGAGTCAGATTGGACGTGTGCACGTCAGCGCTCTGCTTGCCTACGGTGCACTTGCGCAGGATGCGGGGATCGCCCGCCATGAAGCCTACGCGCAGACCGGGGGAGATGATCTTGGAGAAGGAACCGAGGAACACCACCCAGCCTTCCTTATCGAAGGACTTGATGGAGGGCAGCGGCGTGCCGGAATAGCGCAGATCGCGGTAGGGATCGTCCTCCGCCACGACCATGCCGTATTTCGCGGCCAGCTCAGCGATGGGCTGGCGGCGGTCAGCGGCGAGAGTCTTGCCGGTAGGGTTCTGAAAGGTTGGAATCGTGTAGAGCATTTTGGGATGATGGGTCTTAATGGCCTCCTCCAGCTTCTCTACGATGATGCCGTTTTCGTCGCTTTCCACGGGTACGAGCCTGGCCTGATACAGGTGCATGCACTGCAGGTTGCCCAGGAAGGACGGATTCTCCACAAGGATCACATCGCCGGGGTTGATCAGGGCCTTGCACAGCAGATCCATTGCCTGTGTGGAGCCGGTGACGGGCAGCACGGCCGGAAGCTCGCAGCCCAGCTGCTCTTCGGCATAGGTCTTCAGGCTCTCCAGCAGGGGTGCGTAGCCTTCGGTGGCGCCATACTGAAGAATGGCTTTGCCATTCTGCTGCAGCACCTCCTTTGCGATCTCTGCGCAGAGCACATCCGGCAGCGCAGTCTTTGCAGGATTACCGCCTGCAAAGGAGATCATGCCCGGCTTGGCGATGAGTTTGAAGATCTCTCGGATTGCGCTGCCGCTCACGCCGTCAAAACGACTGGCGAACTGCAGGGAATCAAGGTTCATAGCGGTTGCCTCCTTTATGTGTGTTGGACTGTTTTCACTGAAACAAAAAACACCCTCCTCGGACGAATCCGGGGAAGGTGATGAATTGCATCACGGTACCACTTCCGTTCAGCTGCCGTATCTGCAGCCCTCAGCGAGGAACAGTCATTCCTCCCGCGCTGTAACCGGCGCACCGGATGCCGCCTATTTGCCGAAGCTTTCAACGGATGGCTCGGAGCTGTACTTCACCTGATTGGCACGAACGCTTCCTCGCAGCAGCCGGAAGCTCTCTGAAGATCGTGACCGGGGAGGCTACTCGTCTCCTCATTGCCCTGATGAAAGAATTATAGTCAGGAAGCGTCGGATTGTCAAGCCTGATTTTGCATTTGTGAAAAGGTTGTGAAAGAGCCACAAAATACAAATTTTGTCCAAGGACAATTCCTTTGTAATTCAAACAAAAAAAGCCTTGCTAAATCCGCCAAAATCCTGTATACTACATAATGACCCGGACTATGGGTATCTTTGTCATGGAAATATGACAAGCCGATGCTCCGGGGGACTGCCCCTGGCACAAGGAGGTTGAAGCAGTCATGGAATGCAAGATCAAGAATGATATCGGCACGATCTTCATCACAGAAGACGTGATGCTCAAGGTCGTGGGTTATGCTGCGCTGGAGTGCTACGGCATTGTTGCCATGTCCTCCAAGCGCGCTAAGGACGGCATCGTTGAGTGGCTTGGCCGGGAGAATCTTTCCAAGGGCGTGCAGATCCGCAATGTTGGCGATATGCTGGACGTTGACCTCTTCATCATTGTGGAATACGGCATCTCCATCGCGGAGGTGTGCAAGACCATCTACGATACTGTGCGCTACAAGCTGGAAAGCATGACCGGCGTGAAGGTGCGCAAGGTGAACATCTCGGTGGAGGGCATCCGCGTCTGACGCCGACCTGAGCAAGCCAGCGCACGGCGACAGCGCCCGTTCCTGGCCGAATGGAGGAAGATCCTTTGATACAGCATAAAACAATCGATGGCCTGCTGCTGCGCGACATGGTCGTAGCCGGTGCTGCCTTGCTGGAGCAGAACCGTGAAGCAGTTGATGCCCTGAACGTTTTCCCTGTCCCCGACGGTGATACCGGCACGAATATGTCTCTGACCATGCAGAGCGCAACCCGCGAGGTGAATGCGCAGGAATATCTGCGTGCGGACGAGGCTGCCGCCGCCATCTCCAAGGGCGCGCTCAAGGGCGCCCGCGGCAACTCCGGCGTCATTACCTCTCAGCTGCTGCGCGGCTTTGCAACGTCGCTCAAGGGTGTGGACAAGATCACCCCTGTGCAGTTTGCCAAGGCGCTGAAGGCAGGCTCTGACAAGGCGTATAAGGCAGTCATGAAGCCCAAGGAGGGCACCATCCTGACCGTCGCCCGCGTCATTGCCGAGGATGCGCTGAAGTATGTGGAGCAGAATCCTGACGATTACGACGGACTGATCAACGTCATGCTCACCAGCGGCGAGGCGATCCTGCGTAAGACGCCGGATATGCTGCCTCCGCTGAAGCAGGCTGGCGTGGTGGACTCCGGCGGACGCGGTCTGCTGCTGATCTACAATGGTTATGCGGCGGTGCTGCGCGGCGAGGAGATTGCTGATCCTGCGGCGCTTCTGGCTGGCGATAGCGTGGCAGTCGAGGAGGATATCCACGATCTCTCCGGCGAGATTCACAATGCCTATTGCACCGAGTTTACCATCGTGAACTTCCGTGAGGACTGTACCGAGGGCGACGTCGATTCCTTCCGCCGCCGTCTCAACCGTATCGGCGACCGTGTTCAGGTCACCGGTGACATGACCGAGACAAAGGTGCACGTACATACCAACAATCCCGGCAACGCCATCGAGTATGGCCTTGAGCTGGGCGAACTGATCAATCTCAAGATCGACAATATGCTGGATATGAAGCGCAAGCTCGAAACGCCTGCGGCCCCCGCGGCGATCGAAGCGCCCGCCGAGCCCGCGAAGGAATTCGGCATGGTGGCGGTTTCTCTGGGTGAAGGCTTCTCCAACATCTTCCGCGACCTGACCGTTGATCATATCGTTGAGGGCGGACAGACTATGAATCCCTCCGTGGATGACATTCTCAGCGCCATCAACGCTGTGAATGCCAAGTGCGTCTTTGTGTTCCCGAACAACGGTAACGTAATCTTCGCAGCCAATCAGGCGGCAGAACTGGCAGATAAAGAAGTCCATGTGATCCCCACCAAGAATGTCGCCATGGGCATTGCAGCGGCGGTTGCCTTCCAGAATGACGTGAGCGGTGCGGAGAATGCCGAGCGCATGACCGAGGCTGCCAACCATGTCAAGACCGGCACCGTCACCTATGCCGTCCGCGACAGCGAGTATAATGGCGTGAAGATCAACAAGGGCGATATCATCGGCATGCACAACGGCCAGATTGAGTATTCCGGCAATTCCGTGCATGATGTGGTGATGGAGATGATGAAAGCCGTCGTTGATGACGAGGCGGAGCTCATCACCGTTTATTACGGCGCGGATACCTCCAAGGAGGATGCTGAAGCCATCACGGCCGAAATCGGCGAGGCTTATCCCAACTGTGACGTGGATTGTCTCATGGGCGGCCAGCCGCTGTACTACTACCTGATCTCTGTGGAGTGATGATGGAGCTTTCAGCCATGCGGGGCGTAGGACCCGCAAGAATGGAATCCCTTCGCGCAGTGGGCATTGTCTCATTGCGCGATTTGCTTTATTGCCTGCCCGTCCGCTACGAGGACAGGACGAAGGTGACTCCCTGCGCACAGGCAAGGAGTGGGGAAGTATTGGTCATGGGCGTGGTGCAGGATTCGCCGAAGCTGAGCCGCTTTCATGGCCTGACCCGCGTCACGGCAACGCTGACGGATGCGACTGGAAGGCTGCCGCTTGCATGGTATAA
Source organism: Clostridia bacterium (assembly GCA_017465155.1). Lineage (GTDB taxonomy): Bacteria > Bacillota > Clostridia > Christensenellales > Aristaeellaceae > UBA11524. The sequence continues at coordinate 6,815 of JAFTWV010000032.1, read as the reverse complement.
CCAGCCGTGGGTCATGCAGCAGCTTCCGGTCGGGCAGAGTATCATGCTCTTCGGGCGCATCGGGATCAAGAACAACCGCGCCGTGCTGCAAAATGCCCAGCGGGTCACGGAACCGTCCATTCAGCCTGTATATCGCGCGGTCAAGGGGATACCGGCAAAGTCCTTCCGGTCGATGATGGAGCAGGCTCTTGAGCAGGTGGACGACTGCTGTCCCGAGACGCTTCCCAACGGCCTTCGCCTCCGGCATGGACTGTGTGAACTGAATTTTGCGCTGCGGGAGGCTCACTTTCCGGCCAATGTGGATAATCTGCGCATTGCGCGCCGTCGTCTGGCCTTTGAGCAGATGCTGATGTATCAGGCAGCGCTGGGACTGATGCGGCGGCACAAGGAGGACGGCATACCCATCCCGCTGCCGGAGAATGCAGCGGCACAGTTCTGGCGGCAGATGCCGTTTCCCCCGACAGGTGCACAGCGTCGTGTGCTGGAGGAAGTGGCGTTTGATCTGCGAAGGACTCGCGCCATGAGCCGCCTGATTCAGGGCGATGTCGGCTGCGGAAAGACCGCGCTGGCCTTCGGGGCGATCTCGATGGTGTGCAGGAGCGGCTTTCAGGCGGCCATGATGGCTCCGACGGAAATCCTGGCACGCCAGCATTATGAATCGGCGAAGGCGCTGTTGGCGCCTATGGGCATCTCCTGCGGATTGCTGATTGGCTCCATGAAGGCGAAGGACAAGCGCAATGCCCATGCTTCCTGCGCGGATGGCAGCTGGCAGGCGGTGTTTGGAACGCATGCGCTCATCAGCGAGGGCGTCGAGTATAAGAATCTTGGTCTGGTGGTGACGGATGAACAGCATCGTTTCGGAGTGCGTCAGCGCTCCACCCTGCAGGAAAAGGGCGCACAGGACAGGAAGGCGCCCCATGTGCTGGTGATGTCAGCTACGCCCATCCCGCGTACGTTGGCGCTGATCTTGTACGGCGATCTTGACGTATCTGTCGTTGACGAGCTGCCACCGGGACGAACGCAGGTCAAGACCCGCGTTGTGCCTGAAAGCAAACGGGAGGCAATGTATGGCTTCCTGCGCGGTGAGGTCGCCAAGGGTCGTCAGGGCTATGTGGTCTGTCCGCTGGTGGAGGACAGTGAGATGCTGGAAGACGTGCGCAGTGCACAGGCCACCTATGAGGAGCTGGTCAGCGGTGTGCTGCATGGTCTGCGGGTGGGACTCACATGGGGTGCACAGCCTGCGGATGACAAAGCGCAGGTGCTGGCGCGATTTGCGGCAGGGGAAATGGATGTGCTGGTGTCCACCACAGTCATAGAGGTTGGTGTGAATGTGCCCAATGCCAGCGTCATGATCATCGAGAATGCCGAACGGTATGGTCTGAGCCAGCTGCACCAGCTGCGCGGACGCGTAGGCCGCGGCACAGCGGAGTCGTGGTGCTTCCTGCTTGCGGACGAGAACGAACGTCTTCGCATCCTGTCGCAGACGAACGACGGTTTCCTTGTGGCCCAGAAGGATCTGGAGCTGCGGGGGCCGGGCGATTTAATGGGTACGCGGCAGTCGGGTGAAATGATGGCTGATTTCCTGTTGGACGGCGATGTCAGGCTGCTGGAGGAAGCTGCAAAATGCATGAAGCAGCTGCGGGAGGATACGGCGCTTCAATCGGAGCGGCAGACGGTAGAGAACGTTGCGCTGCAGCATTACGGCGACCGGCTTTCACAGGTGGCACTGAATTGAGGAATGATGCTTTGCAATGCTGCAAAGCCTTGATATAACAGCAGAGGCGCACAATGGGGCGCACAGAAAGGAAGCGTACAGGCATGGAGACGTTGACCTGTTTGGAAAACCGGGAGCTGAGCTGGCTGCGGTTCAATGAACGCGTACTGGAGGAAGCGGAAGATGAGCGTGTGCCGCTTTGTGAGAGACTGTCCTTCCTGTCCATCTTCCAGAGCAATCTGGACGAGTTTTTCATGGTTCGCATCGGCAGCCTGCATGATCAGATGCTGCTGGACAAGGAAGCCCGTGAGAACAAGACCAACATGACCCCCGGCGAGCAGCTGGACGCGGCGCTTCACAGGATCCGCGAGCTTTGCGAACGTCGGGATCGCGTGTATGCCGCGCTGCTGGAGAAGCTGAAGGAGCAGGGCATCAGCATCGTGAATTTCCGCTCCATCAGCGCAGAGTCTGAGCAATATCTGGGCGAAATGTTCAAACGGGAGTTTCTCCCGCTTTTGAGCACCTATATTGTCGGCAAAAAGCAGAATTTTCCGTTCCTCAAGAACAAGGATATCTATGCTATCGCTGTCCTGAACACCAAGACAGAGAAGCAGAAGATCGGTATCGTTCCCTGCGGCACGGGCGTATTTCCGCGTCTGATTGCCGTGCCGGAGCGCACGGGCTGCTACATGCTTGCAGAGGAGCTGATCCTGCATTATCTGCCGGAGCTGTTCCCGGGATATCGGGTGACCAGCAAGACCCTTGCGCGCATTACCCGCAGCGCCGATATCGATGCGGACAGCGTCTACGATGAAGACCTGAATTACCGCGATCACATGGCAGAGGTTGTCAAGCTCCGCCAGAAGCTGAGTCCCATGCGTCTGGAGCTGTCCCGCCAGATCGACGTGGACATCATCCAGCGCCTGTGCACGCAGCTCAAGCTGGGCCTTGACCGTGTGTATGAATATGATACGCCGCTGGACGTGAGCTTCCTTTTTGGCATTCAGGATAACCTGCGAAGCCACGCGGAGCTGTTCTATGCGCCGCGTCATCCGCAGAAGTCGCCTGACATTGACGAGAATCGCCCGATTCTGGATCAGATTCTCGAAAAGGATGTGCTGCTGCACTATCCCTACCAGAGCATCCGTCCGTTCCTGCGCATGCTGACGCAGGCGGCGCGGGATCCCAAGGTAGTGTCCATCCGCATGACGCTCTATCGCCTTGCGCGCGATTCAAAGGTGGTTGAGGCGCTGGTGGAGGCAGCGGAGAACGGCAAGCAGGTGGATGTTCTGGTGGAGCTGAAGGCGCGCTTTGACGAGGAAAACAACATTGAATGGAGCCGTCGTCTGGAACGAGCGGGCTGCCATGTCATCTACGGTGTGGAGAAGCTCAAGGTACATTCCAAGCTGTGCCTCATTACCCGCAAAACAGATGAAGGCGTTGAGTATATCACCCAGATTGGCACGGGAAATTACAACGAGAAGACCAGCCGCCTGTATACTGACCTGAGCTACATCACGGCCCGCCGGGAGATTGGCGAGGAAGCCCTGCAGGTGTTTCAGGCGCTGCTTCTGGGTGAGACGGTTGATCACATGCAGACGCTGCTTGTTGCCCCCCACTGTCTGCAGGATAAGCTGATTGATATGATCGATGGGGAGATTGCCAAGGCCCGCAGCGGACAGAACGGTCATCTCCGGCTGAAGATGAACAGTCTGACGGATAAGACGCTGATTGACAAGCTGATCGAAGCCAGTCGGGCGGGCGTGAAGATTGACATGATTGTCCGCGGTATTTGCTGTCTGCGAGGCGGTGTTGCCGGGGAGACGGATCATATCCGCATCATCAGCGTTGTCGGCCGATTCCTGGAGCACAGCCGCATCTATATCTTCGGCGACGGTGACGATGCGCGTCATTACATCGCATCTGCCGACTGGATGACCCGCAACACGCTGCGACGTGTAGAGGTGGCAACGCCCATTCTCGACAGCGCGATCAAGGCAAGGATTGAAATGATCTTCGACGTGATCTGGCGTGACAATGTGCAGGCGCGTGAGCAGCAGCCCGATGGCAGCTATGCCCGCCGCTATCCGGGTACGCAGACTGCGCTCAGCAGCCAGAATTGGCTTTATGACGAGGCATACCGCAAGGCAGCGCAGCACTAAGCAGGTCGCGATCCAAATCATTCAATATATGGAGGTGCTGCTGAGATGACGCTGCACGAGATATGGCAAATCGACGATAAGGAGAATCTGATTGTCGAGCTGAGCCAGTACATTGCTGAAAAGTGCGGATATGGCGAAAGCATGGATGCACTGAGCACCCACGAACGTGTGTTTTATGTAACGCAAACGTTGGAGATGGAGGTCAACAACGGCGGTTTTTCTCAGTTCTTCTATAACTCCAGCGGAGATTTCGCGGGCGAATTGATACAGGCGTTTACCGATATTGGCGCGTTCAGAACTGCAGAGATCTGCGGGGAGGCGCTGGGCGCGTTTGGCTGTAAGCTCCCTGAGAACCAGGATGCACGGCAGGAAATGCTGGATGCGCTTGAAAGTGAAGAAATCGACGGTATGCTTGGAGAATGTGACGATGCGTTTTATGAATACCAGGATGATCTGAGTGGTTTGAATTACGACTATGTAATGAAACATAAAGCATCCTTTACATGAGCATAGCAGAAAAAATGGACTGCCCGGCGTTATCCGTCAGACAGTCCATTTTCTGTTGCTTCCAGCAATTCTACAAGGATGGCGTTCTGCACATCCATCCCGTACCGTGTGAGCCGCCAGCAATTGTCAGCATGCTCAAGCAATCCCCGGGCTGCAAGGGCGTGAAGCGTTTTGCCGCAGTATTGTTCCATGGTTATTCCGTGCAGCGTTTCAAAATGGCGCTCCGGTACTCCATCTGTCATGCGAAGCCCGAGCATCAGTGTTTCAAAACGGGCGTCTTCAGGGCTGACGGGGATGATCTCGCGCCTGTGCCAGTTGCAGCGCTTTGTCATATCGATATACCCGGCAATGTCGGAGGGATTGGCAGTCCGCAGACAGCCCTGCGGCGTATGCAGCATGGATGCGGCGGATGCGCCCAGCCCGAGGTAGGGCGTCTGCCGCCAGTAACCGATGTTGTGCTGACATGCATGTCCGGGGAGTGCGAAGTTGCTGATTTCATACTGCTGGAAGCCATGTCGGGCGAGAATGGCCAGCGTGTCATCGTACATGCGGCGCTCATCCTCCTCGTCAGGCAAGGAGATTCTTCCTGCGTCGAGGTCGCGCTTGAGCGGCGTGCCGTCCTCCGGTATGAGACCATAGCAGGACAGGTGCTGAGGTGCAAGGTCAAGTGCAGCGTCAAGCGTCTCACGCCACATCTCAGGCGTTTGCCCGGGCAGACCGAACATCAGATCAAGGCTGATGCTGCTGATGCCTGCATCGCGTGCCAACACTACGGACCTAACAACCTGCTCATAGGTGTGGATGCGCCCGAGTGAACGAAGCAGTTCTGGTTGAAAAGCCTGCATCCCCATGGAAATACGGTTCACGCCGCCAGTGATTGCAGCGCGGAGCCATGCTTCCGTCAGCGTACCGGGGTTGGCCTCGCTGGTAAACTCCATTCCTTCGGTGAAGGCGAAGCGCTCATGCAGGCCTGACAGAAGACGATTCACAAGCGCAGGCGGAAGAATGGATGGCGTACCACCGCCTATAAATGCTGTACTGAGCGGTGTATCGCAGGCAGTTGCTGCAGCTTCGCAGAGCAGCGCGTCCACATATACGTCCATGGTCTGCTCCTGACCGGCATAGGAGGCGAAGTCGCAGTAGCGGCATTTCTGGCGGCAGTAGGGGATGTGAATGTATAGTTCCATGTCGTCACCTGCAAAATAGGGGGTAGCCACACACTTGAATATGGTGTACAATGGAGTTGGGAAGGAGGAATGAAAATGACGCAAATCATCGCTTTTCTGGAAAGTGCTGTGCATTTTATCGCTCAGCTCGGCATCGTGATTGCTGAACTGGCAGGCATTGCTGTGCTGATTATTACCGCATGCAAGAGCTTCATCGCATATTTCCGCAAGGATGAGCACATTCGCCTGCATCTGGCACAGGGAATCGCGCTTGCGCTGGAATTCAAGCTTGGCGGGGAGGTGCTGCGTACAGTCGTTGTGCGGGAATGGACGGAGCTGCTGATTCTGGGTGCAGTCATTGCCCTTCGCGGCGTGCTGACGCTGCTGCTCCATTGGGAGATCCGTGTGGAAGAAGACAGGGAACGGCTGCTGCCCGTGAACCAACGCAATGATCAGCAGAAGACAAATGCCGAACCATGATCATGTGCCATGCAGGAAGGCTTCGCAGGCGTCCGGCATGGCAAGGTTCACAATGGTTCGTTCCTGCTGCAGGGCGTAGCTCACTGTGGACATTGTGCCGCCGCGCATGTGGATAAGATAGCATACGCAGAGCATGCTCCTGTCCACCATGAAGCGGTTTCTGACCTGCATGCAGCCGCTGTAATAGTGTGGCGACAGCACATGTGTCTGATCGGCCAGATAGAGAATGCGTTCGTACCGGTTACAGTCGGCAGGGCTCCAGTGCTCAGACTGACTGGCACAGGGCAGCGCGAGGATCAGCCTTGCATCCGGGTTTTTTTCACGCAGGCGGATGACTGCTTCGGCGGCGAGGGTATCAAAGCCGATCGCGCCGCCGCAGATAAAGTCGCGGAAGCCGCGGCGGTACAGGGCTTCAAGAAGGGCGTCCAGCCGGGAAAGGAGCGCTTCCTCATCAGAAAGGCTGATATGCCGGTGACCAGTGAAGCAGACGGAAATATCCAACCTGCCCCGTGCCTGGGAATTGAATACATCTGCAATCATTTCCCGGGAAATGAAGGAGAGCGGCTGACGAAGGGTGTCAGCCGCTTTTGCTGTGGCGTCAGCTGTGCGATGTCCGGCTTTCCTGTAGATCCGCATCATTTGTATGCTCCTTCGTATATGCTTCGGATCAGTCTGCATCCATCTTGAGCACCGCAAGGAATGCCTCGGAGGGCACCTGAACCGTGCCGAACTGGCGCATGCGCTTCTTGCCTTCCTTCTGCTTCTCCAGCAGCTTCTTTTTGCGGG
>JAFTWV010000031.1 GCA_017465155.1 Clostridia bacterium | reverse complement strand
TCAGGCGGAGAGAGCTGCCCGCATTGCAGCAGATATGTGGGCGGCATCCTAATGAAATGATGATGAAAACATCATGAATTTACTACACCATTACTACACCAATTGCGCGAAAAGTTGCGTAGAGTTGTGTAGATTTATGGTAAAGTGTAAGAAAATACCAAACGGCGCAAACCCTTGAAAATCAAGGGTTACAGAGACTTTTGGAGGCTTGCGGAGACCATGAAAAGAATTCTACTGACCTGCCACGGCAATATCTGCCGCAGTCCCATGGCTGAAATGGTATTAAAGCATCTTGTCCGGGAGCGTGGACTTCAGGGGTACGTGATTGACTCCGCTGCCGTATCCCGGGAGGAAATTGGTAATCCGGTTTATCCGCCTGCCCGGCGTGAACTCGCCGCGCATGGGATCCGCTGCGAGGATCATCGCGCACGACAGCTTCTGGCAGAGGATTATGAGCAGTGGGATTACCTCATCGGCATGGACATGAGCAATATCACCCGCATGCTGCGCATCCTTGGCGGCGACCCGGAACACAAGGTGCATCGGCTCATGGATTTCACCGCTTCCCCAGCCGACGTAGCCGATCCGTGGTATTCCGATCGTTTCGACATTTGCTACCGCGATATTCTCGCCGGATGCGAGGCACTGCTGCGGTTCATCGAAGGCTGATGTCCCTCCCCTGCCCGCTTGCATCAGTTATCCACAGACCCTGTGGCAAACTTTGTGGATATCCTGTGGATGTTCGCATTTTCTTTCATCCACAGGCCTGATTATCCACAGTTTTTACGGCCATTTCTTCCCGGCTGGCGGGTGTTTTTTCATTGTTTGTTGGATACGGTCATCTTTCTACACAAAATGATACATGTGCTGCCGATCAGTTATCCACAAGAAAATGCGAACACCTCTGAGAATAATCCACAATATCCACAGGTTATCCACAGTTATGCACAGCTTTATCCCCATATGCGGGCGTAAATCCTGATGAATATTGTCCGGAACGTTCGGATTTTTTACCCAGGCGGCACACAAAAGCGGACAGTCCGTGAGAACTGTCCGCAGTCGGTTTCAGATAGATTGAAGGCAAAGCAGCGACATCCGGTTTTCGCAATTCATCGGCAGGAGACATGCCGCATGCCTTGGAGGCGGGAAGGTCAATCTTCGTCATCCGCATCCTCGTCGTCATTGAGCTTTACGGTTGCGATTTCCATCAGCTTGGCTTCGAGTGCCTGATCCTCCACGGGGACGAACTCCTCCAGCTCTTCGCCGTCATCATCCGTCGTAACAACGATCTTCATCACGTAGCAATCAACTGCTTCGTCCGTGTCATCCTCGTTGGAGTCGGTCAGGATGGCGTATTCCTCGCCATTGTAGAAGAAGTAATCCAGAATTTTGAACAGGATGGTGTTACCTTCCTCGTCCGTCATTTCGATGATATCTTCCTCCATGACGTCCTCATCCACGCCGCCCTGTTCGAGCTGCAGCTCCTCGTCGTGCATCGGCAAACACCCCTTTCGATCAGGTTACCGCTCGCTTGGCGGTTTTTGTTTCCTTTGGTGTGGTTTTATTATACACAAAGGCGATATGATTTGCAAGGGTTTTCGGAAAAGTTTTTCGCTTGACTTTGTGGTAAATGGGTGATATAATGGACATGTTGGGGCATTCGCACAGTCGGATGCCCCTTTTCGCATGCCGCAAAAGCTCCTGCGCGGAGACGCGAGGGTGCCCTATCAGTCAGCTCACGCTGCCATCGCTCCCGGAGGGAGAGCCTCAGGGCGCGCCGCCCATGGCCGTCGGAGATACCCCATCGCAGTCCTCCCTTCCGATGCTATCAATGCTTGCCGGGAGGATTCTTCTTTTGCAGAGTTGTCTTAGTGCCGTCGGGGCGCTGGATCACGATGCCCTCGAGCATTGCTTCTGTGTTGGCACACCACTCGGCAATGTACTGCTTGCGTAGCGCGGCCTGCTCGGCCAGCTCTTCCTCAGAGAGGCCCTCTGCTTTCTTCTTGCGGGCCAGCTCGTTGATGCGGTCAATCTGTTTCTTATCCATCGGTTTTTCCTCACATGGATGGCCTGTTCAGCGGAGGAACAGGCCGTATTTTTTGTTGACATGTACCCTTCAGGCGCGTTCGGCGCGGCTGCGGACAAACAGCGTGACCGCTGCCACAACCGCCAGACAGGCTGCCATGATGGCGTATTCCAGCAGGAGATTCGGGTTGGAGTCAACGGCAAATTCCTGCACCACACCCTGCGCAATGGCAGCAATCAGCACAACGCAGGAAATCGTCACATGGAGGCCCTTCGCGCCGGAACGCACCCAGCGCACCGTCCAGATCACAAAAGCGATGACCGCCATCACCAGGCCGGCAATCTGATTGATGCGGATGAAGTAGATCACCATATGTGCATCATCGCGCAGGGATTCCAGAATGACCTGCACGCAGCCGTAAAACGTCATGAAGGTCAGCAGCACATCGCCGTTGCGGCGCTTGCCGTCCTTACGCGCCACGTCATGCAGCAGCGCCAGCAGGATGAGGACAGCTGCAACAGCACAATAGAGGTATACAGGATGACGGTCGTCCGTCGCAGCGCCGAGGAAGGCCAGAAATTCCGTATCCACAATGCGGCCGATGCCCAGCTCCACGCCGGGCTCACACAGGCGTTCCAGCATGATCGCCAGCGGCGCACCAATGCCAACGCCGTCCAGCAGCACACCGCCGGAAACCCCGCACGCCTTCTCCGTCAGCGCGGCAGCGATCACCGCGCCGATGAACGCGCCTGTAATAGATGCACCACCATCCCAGAAGTACAGCGCCTGCACGGGCGAGGAGAAATCCCCGTTGCCGATGGCAAACAAGGAGAACAGCACGCGGCTCATCAGGAAGGCCAGCGGAATCGTCAGCACGCTCTGCCGGATCCACACGCCGTAGCCCAGCTTTTTCCAGCAGCACCACAGCCCCTCTGCGATCAGCAGCAGTGCCATCGCCAAGGCCGCCTGCAGCCCGTAAGTCGTGATGATCATGCGTTACTCCTCCGTAGCCGCGTCGGGGTTGACAGCGGTGGCAAAGTAGATGATGTCAGACTGGGAGCGCTTGGTCTTGCGGGAATAGTAATCGTCCTTGAACCACATCAGCGCCGTATCGCCGCCGTCCAGGTTGTAGGCGGTGATGCAGCCCTGCTCTGCCATGAACTGGGCCAGCTGCTCGCCGGTCGCGCCGTCGGAATCATCGCTGCGGCCATCCGCAACCACCAGCAGGTACTCCAGCGGGCCCACCTGACCGATGGCGCAGCGGGGCTCGGGACGCTTGACATTGAAGGTGTTGTTCTTCAGGTAGTAATCCGGCACCTCCAGCGCAGCGCCGTTTGCCACCAGCGCGGGGCCAAAGTTGAAGACGTTGGTGATGCTGATGTCCGTGCGGGCCATCAGGGCGTTGAAGTCATCCTCGTTGGACTGGTAGACGATATGGAAATCGCCGTTGCTGTCGATGAGAAGCATATCGCGGTTCTTGTAGAGCTTCTTGCGGAACGTCTCGCCCATGCGGATGACATAGCCGGAGTTGTTCTTGGTGAAGAAGTCCGAGGAGATCGCCAGCACAGCATTGTACTTCGCGGCGATGTTGTGGACATAGTTGTTCTTCTTGCCCTTCTTGGGATCCTCCAGGCCCGTACGCAGCTGGCTCGCATCGGCAATCTTCACGCGGGCCACGTTGTAGCTCACGCCGTCCACGTCGATGCGCTCCATGGTGATGGAGAGGCTTTCGTCATAGTAGCCAGCCTTCACACCGGCGGCCTCATCGGCTTCCACAAAGCAGTCGGGATTGGGGGCATAACCGCCCTCGGCCAGCTCCGGAGACAGGGGGGCTGCGGCGGTCAGGGGGGCGGTTTCAGCAGTCTCCGCCAGCGCGGCGGGAATCAGCATCGTCAGCAGCAGCAGCACAGAAATCAGCTTGCGCATGTTGTTTTTCCTCCTTTGGCAGTTCGGTCAATCATTCATCGGAAAGCGCGAGATCCATATAAGCGTCATAGGCCTCATCGCTGATGGAGGGCGAGGGCACAGCCGCGGCAAAGCCGATCAGCAGCACCACGGCCAGCGCCGTCAGCAGGATGTTCTTCCAGTTCTTCATCGTTACTCCTTATTGGGCGCGAAGACCCACTTGTTCTGCACCCGGTAGCTGACCAGATACAGCACGGTATCCACCGCCAGCTTGACCACGGAGGCCAGCGCATCGGGGAAGTTCAGCGCCTTCATCAGCAGCTCCACCCCGACGGCGGAAACCAGCAGGATACCCGCAGCCAGTGCCACATAGCGCCAGAAGGCCTTCTTCCCGCCCTTGCCGTCAAAGACGAAGCTGCGGTTCATCAGGAAGTTACAGGGCGCGGAAATCAGGCGTGCCACGATGGTCGCGATGATCTCCTGACCCGTCCCCATCCCGGCCAGCACGAAGTTCTCCATCACGGCAAACACGCCCTGATCCAGCAGGAAAGACACGATCGATGCGCCCATGAACTTCACGAAGTTGCCCAGAATCACCTTGTAGATCCGGTAGCTGTCGCGGATGGGGTGAAAGTGAGTGCCTGCGTTTTCATTCTCATAAACCGTCTCGATGGTGATGGGCACCATATCCATCCCGGCACAGGCGCAGGCGATGAGCACCTGCATTTCGTACTCGAAGCGCTCGCCGGGGACGTCGATCATGAATTGCAGGTCTTCCCTTTTGAAGGCACGCAGGCCGGTCTGGGTATCCGGGAGCCACTGGCCATAGAGGAGCTTAAACACAGCCGAGGTGGTCTTGTTGCCGAAGCGGGACTTAGGCGGGATGTTGGGCAGATTGAAGTCGCGGCTGCCCAGATACAGCACACGCTTGTCCGCCGTCAGGGCCTCGGCGAGCTTCCAGCAGTCCTCAACGGTATGCTGACCGTCCGCATCGGCGGTGATGACGCCGCTGGCTTCGGGGATGCTGTCACGGATGTAGGTGTAGCCGGTTTTGAGCGCGCAGCCCTTGCCGCGGTTAACCTCATGGTGCAGCACCGTCACGCCTTCCATCTCCGCCAGCGTCTGGAAGATGGGCTGATAGCTCTCGCTGCTGCCGTCGTCAACAATCACCAGCCGCCCAAATCCACGCTCCTTCAGCTGCCGGACATACGCCGGCAGCCGGTCATCAGGCTCCAGGGACGGGATCAGAATCACTGCAGATTGCGGGGAGAGCTTTGACATGATGATCACATTCCTTTCCATTTGTACAAGGAATCCATTATATATAGGTATCGAGGTAATCAAGCAAGAGTCCGGACATGTCCTGACCGGCATGCTGACTGATGAGGGCCGTCAGGTCGTCCCGTAAGGCAATGCGGAAGCGATACTGCATCAGGTAATCCTTCAGCAGCGCATCCAGCCCGGCCTTGCCCAGGTACTTTTCCAGCGCCGTCCACAGCGCTGCGCCCCTCTGGTACACCACCTGCTCATATTCCGCCAGATCAGCGAAATAGCTCACGGGGCTTCCGGGCGTAACGCCCCTTGGAACAGTGATGCGCAGACTCGTTTCGATCCGGTCAAACACGGCGCTTGCCCGGACCGAGGCGCCGTATACGTCGCCAATATAGTCCATCATGGCGTATTCACACAGGCTTTCATCCTGCCACGGCTGATGGAAGCTGTCGCTGCCAACCATCACAGCCCACCACTGATGTGCTGTTTCATGGGCAACGAGCTGCTCCAGCGCCAATCCGCCCATGGCCTGTGACGCAAGCATCACCATGCCCGGATACTCCATGCCGCCGTAGGGGAAAACCGCCTCCGTCAGCGTGAAGGAAGGATAGACATAGCTGCCCCAGCGTCTGCCATAGCTTTCCATCGCCTGTCGGGCATAACGGAGGATTGCCTCTGCATCGTCCCTGCGACGGGCATATGCGGTAACGAGGGTTCCGTCTGCCATGCCCTGCACGGCAACAAAGCGGTCGCTGACAACCAGCGCGAAATCCCGCAGTGCAGATCCGCTGAAGTCATAGCGCCACCGTCCCTCCGTCTCCACCGGCACGGCATACGCCGACGCTGCCGCGGTATATCCCGCCGGAACAGACAACTGAACCGTCCAGTTGGCACACTCGCTCATGAAGGGATCGCCAACGCCTGCGTACGGATCTGTCCGCCACGCGCCGTCCGCCCATACTGCTGCAACAGGGAACACATTGCCCAGCATGAACACCCCTTCCGCATAGCCAAAGCGGCTTGCGCAGCCGGGGATATCCACATGGTACGTCAGCGTGACAGAAGCATCCGTGCCCTCAGGCCACTGTACCGGGAGGGACAGCACCGTCTGTGCATCGTCCAGCCAGTGCCAGAGCACAGGACTGCCATTCACGCGGACGCTTTGCAGTACCAGACCGCCGGGATCAAACACCGCCCCATAGCAGCTGGCAAACAATTCGTCCGTCGCGGCGGGTGATGCCGATGCAGTCCGGTATGCGCCCGTCCATGAGCGCAGCACGACGCTTGCCTGCTCCTGTCCCGTCCGGTTGCAAAGCATCATTTCCTGCGTAACATCCAGCCGCTTCAGACCGGGATCGAGCGCCGCCGTGATGCGGATGCTGTCCAGACCACGAGCGGCCTCAAGCAGCTCTTCGCTTTCAGCCGGGAGGGCTGGGGATGGCTCCCGTACATATGCGCACAGCCGGTATCCGCCGATTCCCGCCGCCAGCATCATCAGTACGATCAGCGCGGCCCACAGCCACGCCTGCCGTTTCTCCTCCGGCGACAGCCTCTGCCTCATGCACGCTTCCTTTCAGTCACAGTAAACCAAATTATATTATACACCAAATGCTGCAAATATACAATGTCTGCCGGGCCTTAACCCCGGGAAAATGTCACGGAAAATCCTGTCATTCCCGGCACAGCGGCGCAAAAGCAGCCTTCGTGCATGCAGCCAGCGCGTCCACCGCGAGGATCACCTGGCAGCCCCTGACGCCCGCACTGACGCTGATGCGCTCCAGCAGCTGTGCATCCTCCTGCAGGAAGGTCGGGAAAGCCTTCTTCATCCCGATGGGGCTGCAGCCGCCCCGCAGATAGCCCGTCAGGGGCAGCAGCTCCTTCTGGGGCAGCATGGCGACGGATTTGTTGCCTGTTGCCCGCGCAACGGCCTTGAGATCGAGCTCCTTCTCCACCGGAATAACACAGACGAGGTATTTCATTTTATCGCCGGTGAGGATGAGGGTTTTGTAGATCATCTCTGCTGGCAGACCCACCTTTGCAGAGACGAGCTTACCATCATAGTTATCGTCTTCGACGGTATATTCGCGGGTTTCATAGGGGATTTTTGCTGCATCGAGGTGACGCAGCACATTGGTTTTAACAGGCTTGGCCAACGCAATCGCCTCCCGGGGTAAAAATACAAGTGGATGGTATCACACAGCTGTGACGGCTGCGTGAACAAGGGGAAGCCCCTTGCAGGGTGCAGGGCATTCCGCGGGAGCGAGTCCCCGGCGAGGACTTCGCCGAAGGGGAAAGCGACGAGGAATGTTAATGCGTCCCTGCCCGCCGGAGACCCCGCCCGCAGGCGCCATCCCCGCAACGTTTTGAACGATCCCCGATCGTTCAAACAGTCCGCTCAACGCATTAAGCAAAGGTCAACAAAGCGCACCAATCCCGGCGAGCTGCATGTACTCGCCGGGATTGATGTGCTGTATGGGGTTCAGACTTTCTGGGCCGATTCCTCCGTAGTGGCCGGAAGCGTGTTCTTGGGCACGTAGCCGCTGAATTCCGTCTTTTCGGCGTCACTGGTCAGGATGATATCGCCACCGCGCTCGTTGAGCGTCTTTTTGACGATGTAAAGCCCCATGCCGTGACCGCTGCCTTTGGTGGTCATGCCGGGCTGAAAAAGCGATTCACGGATATCCTCAGGAATCATGACGCCGGTGTTGGCTACCGCAAAACTGAAACGGCGCAGGTTTTCCGTCAGGGTGATGGTCAGTCTGCGCTTTCGTGCCGGCAGCTTTGACATGGCGTCGATCGCATTGTCGATCAGGTTGCTCAGCACCTTGCACATTTCCCAGCCGGGCATATATTCCTCCAGCCTTTCCCATTTGGAAGTGATGTCAAGCGTAACCTGAACATGTGCCTTTTCGCAGGCAGCAAGCTTCACCTGCAGCAGCGCGTTGATAGCCGGGTTTGCCGTCTTGAGCACGCGGCTGACAGCAGTGATGCGCCCATAGATCTTCTCGATATATTCGTTGGCTTCCTCATACTCCTCCATTTCAATGAGGCTGTACACCACCTGCAGGTGATTGAGGAAATCGTGGCGCTGGGAGCGCAGGGTGTTGTTGAGATTAGCCATAGCGTCGATGGTATCGTCCATGTCATCCAGCTGGGTCAGAAGCTTCCGGGTGGACAGCGCTTCACGGATATCCACAACCGCTCCCCAGATGACCACCAGCGAGGCCACCAGCGTCAGCGTCAGCAGCAGCTTGGGCGTCGCCTGAATTTCAGGGATGATCAGCACGGCAAAGAGCACCACCAGGATCAGCAGAATCTGAAGGCCATTGATGATCACGGCATAGTATGCTGCCTTGCGGACAGAAACGTTCCGCTCCCGCTTTTTCATCAGCTTCACTTTTTTCCCTCCCTCACCTGATGGTTCTTGAGGATCGTCGCCTCATGGCCCATTTCCGTGGGCTGATAGTATTTCCTGCCGCGCACCTCGGGCGGCATGTATTCCTGCCGTACCCAATGCCCGGGGAAATCATGAGGATACTTGTAGCCATCGCCGCTGCCAATGCGCTGATGCCCCTGATAATGGGTGTCACGCAGGTGCACAGGTACGGGGCCGAAGCCGCCCTTCTCTGCATCCGCCATGGCCGCGTCGACCGCCGCACTGACGGCATTCGACTTCGGACTCTCGCACACAGCGATGATTGCCTGCGCGATGGGCAGCCTTGCCTCGGGCATACCGACAAATTCAAGGTCATGGGCAGCGGCCTGTGCCTGCAGCATGGCGATGGGGTTGGCAAGTCCCACATCCTCGCTGGCATGGGCGATGACACGCCGGCAGATGATACGCGGATCGACCCCTGCATAGATCAGCCTTGCGAACCATGCCAGCGCCGCGTTGCTGTCCGATCCCCGCAGACTCTTGCAGAATGCGCTGAGCATATCGTAATACAGGCTCTCATCGCAGCGCATCATGGGCTTCTGGATGGACTCCTCCGCCACGGCCATATCCACATGGATCACGCCGTTCTCATCCGCCGGGGTGGTCAGCACCGCCAGCTCGATGGCGCCCAGCGCCGCGCGGGTATCGCCGCCAGCAATCCGGGCGATGTGCTGCAGCGCATCCTCCTCCATGCGGATCTTCAGCATGCCGTAGCCCCGCTCCCTGTCTGCAAGGGCGCGGCGCATGGCCGTGAGAATATGCTTCTCCTCCAGCGGCTGAAACTGGAACACACGGCACCGGCTGACGATGGCAGGCGTCATGGCGATCATCGGATTTTCCGTTGTGGAGCCGATGAAGCGGATGATTCCCCGCTCGATGGCCGGGAGGATGCTGTCGCTTTGGGCCTTGGACCAGCGGTGGCACTCATCCAGCAGGAGGTAGGTTGCCTGTCCGTAAAGAGCACGGCGCTCCTGCGCAGCCTTAAGCACCTCGCGCACATCCCCCACGCCGCTGGTGACGGCATTGAGCTGCACGAAGCTGGCCTTGGTTGCACCGGCAATGATGGAGGCCAGCGTCGTCTTGCCGCAGCCCGGCGGCCCGAAGAAGATTGACGAGGTCAGCCGGTCCGCCTCAATGGCACGGCGAAGAAGCCGGCCCGGGCCGACCAGATGCTCCTGTCCGATAAATTCCTCCAGCGTCCGCGGACGCATCCGATCCGCCAGCGGCGCATTTTCCTCCATGGTAAACAGATCGCTCATTCGTATCGCTTCCTCATCCTGTTCAGACGTGCGCCCTTAGAGCAGTGCCGCCGCGCCCAGCCCCAGCAGCACAACCTGCACGATCAACAGCGCTGGGAAGCCCAGGCGGAAATACCAGTGCTTCGTCTTATGGCGCAGCATGAACATGCCCAGCGTACCGCCAAGGCCGCCGAACAGCGCCGTCACCAGAAACAGCGTCTTCTCAGGGATGCGCCACGCGCCCTGTTTGGCCCTCCGCTTGTCGATCCCCATCAGCACGAAGGCCGCAGCATTCATCACGACCAGCACCAGCAGCACCAGAATCAGCAAAACATTCATCATGTGTATGACCTCACTTTCCTGTTGTCAGTGTCCTGACCCGTAGATAGGGTTTCTTTCGCAGCATCCTGCATGCCGGAAGCCGCAGGGCTGCACCCCGTGCTTCCTCCTGTGCGCGGCGCTTTGCAATCAGCTTCACAGGCGGCTGGCCGGACTGCCAGATCCCCGGTATCAGCTGTGTCACGCCGCACCGTACAATGTAGACATACGCCGAGCAGAAGCGTCCGTCCCGCCGCGCAGATATGCTGTGGGGACAGCGCATCAGCTGCACCAGCGCCTCCGTGAACCGTCGCAGCCCCAGTTCATCCATGACCATCTGCATACGCTGCACCGCTTCCTGCGCCGCAGTCTCCTTCAGCGGCGCTCCGGTGATGCTCCGGTATGCACCGGCTGCCCGGCGGCTGATGTGCTGCACAAGTCCCTTCACATCCGCACCTTCAAGCACATGCTCCAGCGGCAGCGTATCGCCGATGCCCAGCACCTGCGCAATTTCCTGCACACTGTACCCTTCCAGGATCTTCAAATATGCCAGCACCTGCACGATGCATGAGGGCGTATCCTTCATCTGGCGGATGATGGGCCGCACTGCCAGCCGCGCCTTCACCGATTCCTCATCCCTGGGCCAGTTGTAGCAGCTGCGCCGCAGCCCTTCGTCTGAAGGATAGGTCAGGCACATGCCCAGATGCACCGCAGCGCCGCACCGCGGAAACAGGTCGTCGCTGTTGTGCACGTGAAACAGCGGATAGGCCTCCGGCTGCGCCACCGCATCGCCCGTCATCACCGATGGCGAGGCAAATCCATAGCCGACCACATTCACCGGCAGCACGCCGTCCTCCATGATCTTCCTGTGCGCATAAACCTGCATCACCGCGCCGCCCTGGCTATGACCGCTCAGCCACAGCAGGAAGCGGCTGTTGGGGCTTTTCATGTCCCGGAGGATATGGGCCAGCGTGAGCTTTTCCAGCCCCAGTTCACGGGCTGTCGATGGAAACTCAATGCGCTCCTCATTCTGCTCAAACTGCCTCGTCAGTTGATGAAAGCCCTTGTGCACGCCGTCCAGCGTTGTCATCCTGAAATTGGAAAACCAGTCGTAGAACCTTGTCCCCGTACCCATGAAGCTGACCGCTACCACATAGCGGCCATGGGACGCCGGGTGGATCATGACCACTGCCTTACCCGTGCTGCTCCCGGACCGCTGCCGCAGCGCCCCCAGCACCTGCGAGACCGGATTGTTCTGCCGGATTCTCGAGCGCACCCGATACTTCTTCCATCGGGCAGACAGCCAGTGTTCCCCTTCCTGCAGGCTGGTCAGCTCTCCGTCCACATGGATGGTTACGTCCTGCCAGCCTGCCCGCATCCACGGCTCGACCGCCATACGGTATGTCGCGCCTGCCAGCTCCGCCGACAGACGCATCGCCTCCACCGACAGCGGCGGACGCAGACGATCCCACGGATCCTTCGCCCATGGGAGCAGCAGCGGCTCCACCTGTCCCAGCGGCACGCCGGTCGCTGGGCCGTAGATGCGGGATTGGGTCATGAGTGGCCTCCTTTTTTCCGGGGTGAGACATCATGGGAGATTGATTGCTGCGGCGTGGAGTCTCCGACGGCAAGGGGCCCTGCCCCTTGACCCCGCGAAGGGCCGTCGGCCCTCTCGACTCCCCTTTTTTAGCCTGTTTGTTGGCTTTTGCCTGAGGGGCGGGAGGGCGATTCCTTCGCTGCTGAGCGGACTGTTCGATGGATTTCCCGCATCGGGAAATGCATCGAAGACGTTGTGTGTTTTCTCGCTGCGGCGTGGGGTCTCCGACAGCAAGAGGCCCTGCCCCTTGCCCCCGCGAAGGGCCGTCGGCCCTCTCGACTCCCCTTTTTCAGCCTGTTTGTTGGTGTCAGACTTGGCCGTCGTCGCCTTTGCGGAAGTCGACGGATAATATGTCAGCCCGGGCTGCTGTCTGTGTCCGGGGAGAACGAGTCGTGATATATTCCACCTTCTCCGCATCATAGCCCAGCACCCGCGCGTTTACCTGACTCAGCTTTCCCTCCTGCAGCAGCATCATCCGGATCACCCGGTCATGCTCCACCGAATACCGCAGCAAGCGCTCCATTCCGTCATTCCTCCGCAACACGCCATATCGTTGCTTCCCAGTTGCTGTACACCTGCTCATACAACGCGTCCAGCGCAGCTGTGTTGATCGTATAATCCGCGCGCTCATAGCTGGATACCATGATGTAATCCACACCGTACTTTTCAAGCACGGCCTGATTTCCCTCCGGATCGGCGTAGAAGCGGCGGATATCGGTCTTGCGTTCATTCGTGTCAAGGCCGTGATAGTACAGCCACAGATCCGGCCCGCAGACGATCTTCCGTCCGGCAATGGAGGCCACCGGATTCAGGTGATGCACACCGGTAAGGAAAGTCGCATCCTCCTCTGTGTTGTCACGGACGTACTCACCCACGGCCACCGCGTTGGCGGAAAACGCCTGATAATTGCTGACCGTCTCACGCCAGAGCGTCAGGGCGGCAGACAGGAAGAACGTCACCGCCGCCAGTACCGCGATCACAGGGCGCGCACGAAGCCCCTTCAGCCGCTGCCACAGCATCCGGCACCAGTCAGCCACGATCATGCAGCACAGCAGCCATGCAAGATACAGCAGCTTATTGTTATCGTAGATATTGGGCTGGAAGCGGACGAACTCCGCCGCCAGAATGATCGGCAGCGCGCCGCAGAAGATTCGCCGCCACCTGGCCCTGCGCTCAAACAGTGCCAATACAAGCATCAGGAACGGCAGGCCGATGTTCTTCACATAGAACCACCCAAAGCCATCGATCATGCCGCTGAAGGTCCCGTCAGCGGAGTTGACCCAGTTGAACCAGAACTCGATGAAGGAATTGCTCGCCCCCTGCATATCCTCCTGAAACACCTGATTGAACGTGAACCCGAACAGCTGCGGCACAGACAGCACGCAGGCAATTCCTCCATAAAGGGCGTACCAGCCGAATTGCTTCAGCTTGTCCTGCCCGCGGATCATATCGTAAAACAGCAATCCCACCGAGCACAGCGCCAGCGCGGTGAACGAATGGGTATGGATCAGCGGCAGGGCTCCGCCCCACACGCCCAACAGCACAATCTGCCGTACACAGCTCCCCTCCTCCCGCTGCGCCCCGAAGGATGTGAACAGCAGGTAAAAACAGGGGATCACCATACACCAGCCGCCAAGAAGCGTCCGCTGAGGGATCATCAGATCGGCAATCACGTTCGACCAGCGCAGGTTATTGGGCATGGGCTGGTTGGTGGGGGTAGTGTAGTAGCCATTCAGGATGGCCTCCACTCGGGCCCAGAGGGTCAGCGTACCGTCGGCTTCCGTACCGCCGGCAAGATCAAAGTCATACAGGAATCCAAGGCCGCCGTTGAGGAAAAACAGCAGTGCGGCAAGAATCACCGTCTTTTTGCCGTCAGTCACCTCGCGGGCAAAGCACATCACGCCTGCATAGCACAGCGCCATCATCAGCGTGCCGGGCAGCACCAGTGCCAGCTGCAGCGGGCAGCCGAAGAGATAGAACGTGGTGCTCAGGCTGTCCGTCAGGAAGGGATAGGACAGCTGCTGTCCCGGGAACAGTGCATAATCCGGCGGAAAGGACGCATTCTTCAGCGACGTGACAAAGGACATGTGCATCGCCAGATCGCCATAGGTGCTCTGTCCGACCCACCAGCCGCCGTCCGCGCCGATGCGCACGCAATGGGTATACTGCAGATACCCCGACAGGAGCGTCAGCGGCAGCGCCACGAGGAGCAGCTGTTTCCCGAGCGCATTTTCCTCTGCATCCCAGCCCTTGGCAGCGCGTCTGTCACGCAGCAGGAACGCCCCGCCGGTGGTCAGTCCCAGCGGAATCAGCGCCAGTCCATGTCCCAGCGCCGAGAAGTCCACCAGAAACGCCATCAGCGCAGGCAGCCACATCATCAGCAGCAGACCAAGGCTCATACCCAGCCACACACGGTTCAGCACCGAATGACGCGGCAGCAGCAGGCGGACAATCGTCAGTCCGCAGAAGAGATAGACGGCAAGATAAAGTGCGGCGAGCATCGGCAGGCCTCCATGTTTCTGGGATGAGTAAGGATCATTATATCACGGCATTGTGATTGCTGGGGGAACAAAACCGCTTTTTCCACAATTTGGTTTCCCCAACAACACAAGGGGGGAACACAGCGGGGAGAAGCGGTCGATAGCTCCTCCCCGCCGATGAAACGATTGGACTCATTCGTCTTGTCTGCGCAATCGACGATTTCCGCTGCGGTTGCCCGCAGCTCTCCAGGCCTCAGACCGGCCCTGTTAGTTGAAATAGGTCTGAAGCAGCTTCAGGCCTGCATCCATATCGCGCATGTCGATCACCTCGCACGCGCTGTGCACATAGCGGCAGGGAATCGAAACCGTGCATACCGGAATACCGCCGCGGCTGGTCTGCATGGCAGAAGCATCCGTACCACCATACGGCAGTACCTCACGCTGCGTCTTCACGCCCGCCTTCTCCCCCGCAGCCATCAGCGCTTCGCGCAGCTCCGGATTGGAAATGCTGCCGCGATCCATCACCTTCACAGCAATGCCCTCGCCCAGCTTGATTTCAGGATAATGAACACCCGGAGTATCGCCCCAGCCGGTCACGTCCAGCGCGATGCCCACATCGGGCTCCTTGGCGAAGGACGCCACCTTCGCGCCGCGGCATCCAACCTCCTCCTGCACGGAGAAGACCGCGATAATGGTATCCTGCGTCTCGCCGACAGTCTGCAGCAGCTTCACCAGCAACGCACAGGCGCAGCGGTCATCCATCGCAGGCGCAGCCACACGATGCTCGCCCAGACGGAAGCAGTCGTTTGCATACACCGCCACATCACCGAGGGAAACCATCTTCAGCGCTTCTTCCTTGTCCTTCGCGCCGATGTCGATGAAAAGGTTCTTCAGCTGGGGCTGGCCGGATACGGGCTCCGCCACCACCACGCCGTGCACACCGTTGGGAAACACCACATGACGGGTCAGGCTGGCATTCATGCCAATGCCGCCCACATTGGTCACGCGCAGGAAGCCTTCCTTCTCCGCGCCGATCACAATATAGCCGATGTGATCCATATGGGCGCTCAGCATCACCTTGCGGGGATTTTCCGCCTTGCCCAGCTTCGTGGCAATCAGGTTGCCAAGCGCGTCCACCTCGACGGTATCAACATACTTTTCGATTTCTTCACGGATAACGGCGGCGACCGGCGCTTCAAGGCCGGAGGGGCCGATGGGAGCGAGCACCTTCTTCAGCAGCTCAAACATAGCATTTCTCTCCTTAAATATATCACAGGGCCTTCAAAAGGGCCTTCGTCAATTCAAACTGGCTCTCCGCGTCAGACAGCTTGATGACCGTCGACGGGCTGTGGATATAGCGGCAGGGAACGGACAGCACCAGCGTGGGGATACCCTCCCGCGCACGCTGGATCACGCCGCCGTCGTTGCCGCCGGAAACAGAGGACTTCACCTGACAGGCAATGCCCTCCTTTTCGCCGATCTCAAGAGCCTTGCGGAACAGGGACCGGTTGGCAATGGACGCATTGTCCATGAAGGACACGGCCACGCCCTTGCCAGTCTGGCAGACCTGTGCAGTCTGGGGAATATCGCCCAGATCATTGCAGGTGGTGCCCTCCAGTACGATGCCGATATCCGGCTCCTGTGCAAAGGCTGCGCCCTTTGCGCCACGGCACCCGACCTCCTCCTCGGAGACGAAGGCCGCCACCAGATCAACCGGCAGCTCCTCCTGCAGCAGCCGCAGGATCGTCCAGCAGCCCACTCGGTCGTCGAAAGCCTTGCCGCAGGCGTAGCCCTCGCCGTACTCCACATAGGGCGTGTCGAAGCTGATGTAGGTTCCCTTGGGCGCCTTGCGCTCCGCTTCCTTCTTGTCGGTCGCGCCGATGTCCACGCAGATGTCACGATAGCCCATAACGCGCTGACGGTCGGCAGCGGACTGCAGATGAATGGCCACCGCGCCAATCACTCCGGGAATACCGTCGTCGCCCACCAGCACGCGCTTGGAGATCAGCACGCGGGGATCAATGCCACCCGCCTGAGTAACCTTCAGGAAGCCGCCGTCGGTATGACCGGTGACAATCAGGCCCACCTCGTCCATATGGGCCGATACCAGTACGCGCTTGCGGGGCGCGTCGCCCGTTCCTTCCTTGACCACGATGACATTGCCCATGCGGTCGATGGTGGGGTTGAAGCCCTTCTCCTTCAGCTCCGCCAGCAGGGCTCGGCGAATCGGCTGTTCATGGCCGGAGGGGGCGTTGATTTCAGTGAGTGTCTTCAGATCCACAGGTCATCCTCCCAACCCGCATCCAGCTCGCTGACGAAATGCGACAGCAGCCTTGCGCCTTCCTCGAGGGTATCCAGCGAAATCGTTTCTACCGAGGTGTGCATGTACTTTTCCGGCAGGCTCAGCAGCACCGTGGGGACGCCGCCGCGATTCACGCCGATTTCATCCGCATCGGTGCCGGTGGAACGGCCGGCGACGTTTTCGCTCAGCTTCACATGATGCGCATGCGCACAGTCGATCAGCCGCTTGTTCAGCTTGGGCTGCACAAAGGGGCCGTGGGTCACAACCATCGCATCCAGCGGCGCTGCGACGTCAGGACCGCATCCGGGGGTAAGGGCGAAATCAACGTCCAGCACAACCGCCAGATCCGGATCCACCCCGAAGGCCGCCGTCATCGCGCCGCGGCCGCCGACCTCCTCCTGCGCAGAGCAGACGAAATACACCTCCGCGTCGCAGGCCATGCGCTGCAGACGCTCCGCAGCACGCAGCATGATCGCCACGCAGGCACGGTCATCCAGGGACTTGGCAGCAACCTGATTGCCCGCCAGCTCCGTAAAGGGCGTATTGAAGGTGATCAGATCGCCCACGCGCACCTGTTCGCGCACCTTTCCGGCGCACATGCCCAGATCCACATGGAGCTTGTCCATCTTATAATTGTTGTTGCGGTCCTCCTCGCTCATCAGATGGGGCGGGAGGGCGCCGATGGTGCCGAAGAGCTTGCCCTTCGTGCCGTGTACCCACACGCGGGAACCGGGCAGGATGCGGGGATCCACGCCGCCTACGCTGCCAAAGCGCACGCTGCCGTCATCCTCAATGCGCATCACCATCAGGGCAATCTCGTCCAAATGCGCGCACAGCATGATCTTCGGCCCGTTTCCGCTGCCCTTCTTGTGGGCGATGACATTGTACATCGCGTCCACCCTGACCTCGTCCACCAGCAGGCGGAACTGCTCGGCGAAGTACGCCGCGACGCCCGCCTCCTGTCCCGACACGCCCAGCGTGGACGTCGCCTCGGACAGAATCTTCCTGATATCCATGGGAAACCTCCTTTGCCGGACCTGAGCCCGGCCTTTGCTGCAAAACTAACTTCTATTATAACACAAGGTTTCCGACTTGTGAAGCCAAACGATACGAAATTGCAGCCGGCTCCGCACGAACAGGCGCAAAAATGCCGGAAACCACGCCAAGTTTTACATTTGCTTCCCCTCTCATCTTGACAGAAACGCCGATTTACGAGTACAATAGGATCGAAGGTCTGTATCTATCATCAGGCCAATGCGATCCCTGAGCCTGCCCCGGCAGGCGTGGAAGGAGGAAGGGCGGTTTTTGCGACCACCCGAGAAATGCAATGAAACAGCGTTTTCTGGTTTGTCTGACGTTGACGATCCTGCTGGTGCTGGGTCTTTGCGGCGCGGCCATGGCTGCGTCCGATCCCATCGCGCTGGAGATGGAGCTGTCCAATGAGCGCTTCAGCGGCCCGGCTGAGGTGACCGTCACCATCCGCGTCACCAATACCGGCGATACGGACATGCCCGGCCCCATGGCCCTGTATTATCCCAACGGCTCGCGCGTCGAGGAATTCGGCACGCCCACGCTGGCCGCCGGCGCCTCCGCATCCTGGACCGGCACGTGGACGGTCACGCAGGAGCAGCTCACGCAGGGCCGCCTCACCTTTGCCATCCGTTATCCCATCATCAATGACGACGGCATGATGGTCGACAAACAGAAGAATTTCTTCTATACCATCATCGACGCGGGCGCTGTGGCCGAGGTGGAGATCAACCGGTATATCACGCCCTCCATGGCCGGCAAGGGACAGGAGGTCTCGGTCATCTATGAAGTGGCGAATGTCGGAACCATCGACATCACCGACGTCGTGATCGAGGAGAATGCACAGATTTCCAAGACCGCAGGCAAGATTCTGGGCGTCAAGGCTGGCGAAAAGGCGACGTATGTGTTCCCCGTCACCATGGGTACCAAGAATCTGACCTCCAGCGCCACCATCTCCTACAAGGCTAACGGAAGCACCTATACCACCACCAAGGATCCGGCGACCATCAAATACGGCAGCGTGAAGCTGGAAGCCTCCCTCAAGGCCGACAAGAAGGGCGGCGTCCCCGGCGATACCGTCAAGCTGACCCTGACGCTCAAGAACACCGGCAAGGCTGATTATCAGAACGTCACCGTCACCGATCCTGCCCTTGGCACCATTTTCTCCGGTCTGACCGTGGAGGCCGGAAAAACTGTCACGCAGGAAAAGGAGATCACCATCTCCAAGTCCGCGGAGTATCAGTTCACCGTTTCCGGCACCAATGCCTCCGGTGAAACCATTGAGACCGCAACGGGCCGTGTGGCCGTCACGGCGGTGGATCAGACCAAGGCTGTTTCCCTGCAGGTAGACGCCGTGGCTGACAAGACCACCATCTATATGCTGCCCGGCATCGTGAAGTTTACCGTCAGTGTGACCAACACCGCAGGCGTGGAGGCCACAAACGTCTCCGTTTCCGCCACCGGCGTGACGCTGTACAACTTTGAAAGCATCCTCCCCGGCCAGACCCGCAGCTTCACCCGCGACGTGCGTGTGGAAACCCCCGGCCAGTTCCGCTTCGACGCGCATGTTGCCGACCAGCTGGGGCAGACCGTGACCTTTGAGGGCAACATCGTTCGGATTGTCCACTCCTCCCCCACGGCTACGCCCAGTCAGGTTCCGCTCGCAACGCCGCCGCGCCCTCATTATGAGGATCTCCCCTCCAGCGACGGTCTCCCCTCCTATGTGGACACCGTGCAGCAGGCGCTGAGCATCGGACGCTGGGTATTCCTGGCGCTGGGCGGAGTATGTCTGACGCTGGTCATCATCGGCGCTGCAAGCCGCATCGCCCGTGCAAACAAGTCCAAGAAAGCTCCTGATCATCTGGAGCGCGACGGTTACCGCGACTACACGCAGGCTGTTCCCGCCAAGAAGCGTCACATGATGCCCGAGAGCGAGCTGCCCGATCTGCCGGTCTCTCCCACTGCTGATCCTGCGGAGGAAGGCGATCTTTCCTCCGACCCCGCACTGGCCGAGCCCGCAGAGGACGGTTCCCTGATGGAGCAGGCCATGTCGGAGCTCTACCCCGATGCAGCCGTCCAGCCCGACGCCCCTGCCGGGGAAGACGCAAATGCTACCTACCGCCGTCGCCGCCGCAACGCCGACGAGGAATAATCCCGTTCCCCCTACAGGACAGGTCGAAAGGCCTGTCCTGTTTTTTGGTTCTTCACGGAAAGTTAGGGAGAGAGAGAGTCCTGACAAGGGAGAAGAAATAGGAATCATTGCGAAAACCGTAGGCAATGCGCTTAGCGACCTTGATTTTGTTGTTAAAGCCCTCAAGTTTACCGGTG
>JAFTWV010000004.1 GCA_017465155.1 Clostridia bacterium | reverse complement strand
CTGAGGAATGGTGCTCCATAGCAGACATATGTGAGCAAACACCTGCCCGCTGGACACAGACCTATGAGACGAAGTGGCGTACTATCACCATAGACGCAGCCATTGAGGTGCCGCAGGTTGAGGCTTTTCCCATCCTGAAGGGCAGAAAAATGCCAGCGGTGGACGAATCCCTGCTGCCAGCGGATGCGGACGTCCGCTACAACGATCCGGGACGGTTTCAATACTACACTGGCGATGCGGAATATGTGATCAAGAACAACATCATGTTCAAGTCCATTGACTGCTATCCCGGCCCGGAGCTGCCTGATGTGCTGGCGGAGGACTGCTCCTTCTCCCCGCAGGATGCACTGGAGTTGGCCCACACGCAGCTTCTCCGCCTGTACGGCCTGGACGACAGCCATTTCCGCCTGGATGAGACGCTGGTGTACAGCCGCATCTGGCAATACAAGGGGAAGAAGTCGAACCCTACCTACACCAAGGCGATCACCGACGAGGGCAGCTACAAGGTGCAGCTTCAGCAGCTGCTGCATGGTATTCCGTATTTCGCGTGTAACGAGACTGGCGATGGTTACGAGCCCGGCAGTTGGCTGAGTGAAGCGCGTGTCAGCGTGGTGCACCGAGGTGCAGATGGCTATATGGTACTGGCTATGCTGTGGCAGGTGGAAGAAGTGGTGTACACGGATGTTCCACTGCTGTCCTTTGCAGAGGCTAAGCCCGCATTTGAGAAAGAGATCATGGCGGGCCGACTGCGTACCGTGGACACCATAGCGCTGGGGTATGCACCGTACACAGATCCCGACGATCCGGATGTGTTTTGGCAGCTGCCGGTATGGTATGTGAAAGGCGGATACACGACTGATCCGAAAAGAGAGTTTACCCCCTTCTATGATGTTGATGGCAGTATTGCAGACGATGGCATCGAACGACGGGAGATTGTTTTTGAGGCACAACAGGGCGATCTGATTGATTATGTGGATTCCCAGAAGAATCGACGGAGAGTTCCGACCATCGTGACTTGGGAGACACTTCGTTAATCGCAAATAATTCACGGAAAAGGGAAATACCGTGACCCATTCTATTCCTTCTCCTCGTCTAATCAAAAGCACTTCAATGTGTATTTCAAGTATTAGCATGTCAGTACACAGCAACACAATCGCTTGCCTCCGTGACAATTCCTTGTTCAGCATCTTCGCCACTTCATTCCATTGCAAAAAGGCCGCCAAATGCGACCTTTTTTGATACGTTAAACGAATTGATGCTGAAAAGGGACACAAGTTCTCTTAGTTGCTGCATTAGGAATATTTATTGATCCTTTAATTTGGAAATAACAAAGATCAAATGCTTTATGCACCAGGCAAAAAATACTATTCCGATAATGAGCGTTGTAATCTCTACCTTAATAAGAAAATCGTTCACTTTGGAGCAAATATTCAGGAATACAAGCAGAAAGGCGACGATGATTGTCGCGACATTCGCAATCATTCCCACAAATGCAGAGCGATATAGGTTATCTAAATAATCGCAATCCCACAAGCGTTTTATTCTATCCTTGTCTATAACTGAAATGAGAATGCTTATTCCTGTAAACAAGAAACCTCCGATAATTGCTGACAAGGAAATAGCGTTATAATGAAAATCGGGAGCTAATGGTTCAAATTTTGCAATACTGAAATAAGGACTTTTAAATAACCCAACTGAAATACCGATAGACAAGAGTAATGCGATGCCCAACCATATCCAGTTTTTCAGCTTCGTCATTTCTCTCACCACCTTTACTCATTATACTCTACTGTATTGCAAAAGTTCATTCTTATACAGGATATATGTCTGTACAAGTGCATCTTTGAAATCATCCAGCGTCAACAGCCCAGAATCGTCTCTTCCCAAAATGACTGTTTTAGTAAAATTATATTGCAACAGATCATAGGATTGAGATTTTTCGTTGAAATCCTTTGCATTGGCGCAAAGCCCTTTTAGATTGTCTCCATATTTCATTTTTATTGACGCAATCATTTCAGCAAACTTACCGCTTGAAGAAAAGATGTTTTTGTTTCTCTGTCCGACTATTTTGTATGTAGCCATTCGAGTCTTTACATTTCTTACGGAATCGAAACTTTCACGATCTAAGCCAATATCAGAAAGTATCTGATCTTCCGGAACGGCAACTGTGACAGATAGCTTGCTGATAATATGCTTATTTACCAAAACCTTTAGTATATCATTTGTCATGATTGCTGCAAGATGGGCAGAAACATTTTCATCTCGTTCAAGATTCTGGTCAAAGAGATTTCGTACTGCCGATATTCTTGGAGCACCATTGATTCCGATATAGCTGACAATTCCAGTTTCGAAATCAATCAGACAAAAAGTATACAACTCCAAAAGCTGGCTCTCTTTCATAGGAACACTTTCCGTTTCCAATGTCGTTCGATCTCTGAGAGCTACTGTATTTGAGGGATTCTGTTGACCAATTTTTATAAATGCACGATGGTCTTCAATGGAAATCACTTCAATTACATAGTGACTACTGGAAACGGTTATGTTCATTGCTTTATGCCCATTTACAAGGGTTTGCATTTTCTCTGCGCATATCCTTTGAAAATAGGTCTCAATATCAGAATTGCTTAGCTGCTTTACCCGAACAGAATTTGTTCCCGGAATAAGCGTCTGCTTTTCTAACGCCAGTCGATAGAAGGAGACTTTTCTTGTTTTACTTGCCATGGTTTCACCTTTCTTCTTAATCCAAATCAAATCCATTCTCAAGTATAAACCTTCTCATAACTTGATCAGTTTTTATATTGATCCGGAATGGCTTGATGGTGTTTTCTTCGAGTGCTTAAGAAATCTTTGCGTTTGCGCGATTAACGGTCGCTATCGACTTGTCGTGATAGTTTTCGACACATTTGAGCAGACTCCTTCTTTTGTGGCATAATCAAGCGTGAAAAATCAAAACCATACCTAATATGCTTACCCTCCAGTATACAATTTGAGCAAACAAAAGGCCTGCCAGTGATTGCATCGCTGGCAGGCCTTCGTAATGTGCTTATTTGATTATGGTTCGAAGATAATTCCGGATACCGTTGCTAAGTACCAATTTAGCATATTCCAACGGAGCATTGTAGACCAACCAGTCCAACTCCGTCTTTTGTTGCACAGTATGAGCATACCCAGCCTCCACAACAGTACAGTCGATGTCCAATGCAGTTCCATCATCAAATCGCAGTTCCACGCAGCCGCTGTCCATGTTGAATTCGCAGGTGATCAGTTTCATATGCTTGTTCTCCTTTTTGTGTTGTGAACAAGCTGTGTAAGCGTGAGTTGGGGGCAATATCCTTAACTATGTGATACTCCGTTCTCCCATTTGGAGACTGCGGCGGCGGAGACGTTCATCGCTTCAGCCAGCTGCTCCTGTGTCATGCCGCGCTTCCGGCGATGGGCACGGATGCTCTCGTTGAGCGTCATGGTTTGTGTTTCCTCCGTAAAACATTGTGTGCATAGATGTTCGACAGAGGGGTGGACTTTCCTGCTGTTCAAGTAGAATTTAACTGAGGTGAAACCCAGCTTGTATATCGGCGGACGGTGTGTTATCATGAACATAGTGTATTTGAGAAGAGGAGGAATGCTGATATGCGTATCCGTCCTGCAGAAGCTGCTGATGCATCTGCTGTCGCTGCGATTTATGATTACTATGTGCAGCATACGGCCATTACCTTTGCTGCAAAGGCCCCGTCAGCGGCTGCTTTTGCAGCGAAAATTGCTGATGAGCGGTATCCCTTCCTGATCGCGGAGGATGCGGGGCAGGTAAGCGGATTCATATACGCCGCGTCCTTCCGGGAGAAGGAGGCCTTCCGCTGGGATGTGGAGCTGACGATTTACCTGCTGCCCGGCAGGGTGGGCTGCGGTACAGGCCGCATGCTGATGGAAGCCTGCCTGCGGATTCTGTCTGCACAGGGTTACCTCAACGCTTACTCCTGCATCACGCTGCCCAACGAACGCAGCATAGGGCTGCACAAGCACCTGGGCTTTGTGGAGCTGGGGGTGTTTCCGCGAACGGGCTACAAGCTGGGCCGGTGGCACGATGTGATCTGGCTGGGAAAGACGCTGGGGCAGCAAAACGGCATTCCGGCGGAGATCCGGCTTGTGACGGATGTTTTTGCACAGCAGGGGAAGGTATAAAAACACACCAGCCATTGCTGACTGGTGTGGTAAAATGGACGGCTCGCCGGATGTCTGCCGCTGGATGCGGTTTTCGTGCCTGCCGTGCATGCGATGCGTGCAGGGCTGATTACTTGCCCCAGTTGGATTCCATGCTGTTCCAGAGGTCAGGATCAACGCGCTGAATATAATCGACGATAGATTCGTCGCTGCTGTTGGGCATTTCATAGCCGCCGGCGCCGTAGCGTTTGGAGCTTCCGCCGCTGCCGCCGCAGGAGCACAGCGCAAAGGCCGTGGAAACCAGAAGGATCATCAGGAAACCGCGCTTAACCATGCTTTTCATTGTCATATTCTCCTTTTGTGCAGACTGGCCGGACGGGATGCTTCGGCAGAGTCTGCGCATAATGTCTGTATATATTCTACTCCATCTGGCGACGTAGTGTCAATATAAAGGCAAATAGCGGGCTTCGTAATGCTGTTCGATATCATCAAAACGGGCGCAGGCATGTGCTTGACTTGCAAGGGAGGGCTTATGGGCGCAAGAGGTTATTCGGGGCGGCGCAGGCGTTTCTGTGCACAAAGCAGCGATGACTCCATTCTGGTGCTGATCGGCCTGCTTTTTTTCGGCACGCTGTTCACCTTTGGCATGCAGTATTGGAATGAAAGCGTAGACCGCTCGGAAGCCATACCGATGACGGCGTTGTACCAGACGCACGAGGTGTGTTACAGCGTCGGCCGAAACGGACGAAGGGGCAGCGTACGTTATGTGCAGCTCACGTTTTCGGATTCTGAGGAAAGGCTGGAGATCGATGGCTGCTGCGTGACAGAGGATCTGATGGCACGCCTGAACGCGGTGAGCCAGGGCGCCGGGACAAGCCTGCTGATTCATCCCAACAGCGACACGGTGCTGGAGATGATCGCAGAGGGGCAGACAGTGCTGAGCTTTGAGGAGGCGCAAAGGCGCCTTCGTGCAGAAGCGACGGGGTTTGGCGTCTTTGGCAGCATTCTGTATGCGGGTGCAGCTTATGTCGGAGCAAGGCTGCTGATCGGAAAAATCAAGGCTGGCAAAACGTCGTAAGGCTGACAGGGTGTGCAGACGCTTTTGCAGGGGCGCGAAAAAAGCTGTCAAGACAAAAGAGGCTCGCCGTCCGGCATGGACAAGCGAGCCGATATTTTTTTTGCATTCAGCAGTTTTATTTGCCCTTGGCAGCGGCGCGCTCCTTGGCGTAGATTGCCATGGCGCATTCCAGACGCTTGCGTTCCATCTGGCATTCCATATCATAGGGCTTGGAAATGTCGCCGTGGAAGGCCTGTGCATTAGCTGCGCAGCCGCCGGAGCAGAAGAAGCGTGCCCAGCATTCGCGGCACTTTTCCTTTGCCAGCACCGTGTTCTTCTGGAACATTTCCTGAATTCCACGGTCGAAGGTGCCGTCCAGCACGCTGCCCATGCGGTAGCCCTCGCGGCCGACAAACTGGTGGCAGGGATAAATGTCGCCGTCAGGCGTCACAGCCACGTATTCGTTACCCGCGCCGCAGCCCGTCAGACGCTTGCGCAGGCAGGGACCGCCCTCCAGATCCACCATGAAGTGGAAGAAGTTGAACCATTTACCGTTCGCGCGGCGATCCATATATACCTGCGCCAGACGCTCGTACTCGGCGCAGATTTCCGGCAGGTCGGATTCCTTGAGCGCGTATTCGCATTCAGGATCGGTCACCACCGGCTCGATGGACAGCTGCTCGAAGCCTTCGTCGGCCAGGAACAGCACATCGTTGCCGAAATCCTTGTTATAGCCGGTGAAGGTGCCACGGATGTAGTACTCCTTGTCGCCGCGCTTTTCGGCAAACTTCTTTGCACGTTCGGCAATGATGGCATAGCTGCCCTTGCCGTTGACAGTGGGGCGCATACGGTCGTGCACCTCGGGACGGCCGTCGATGGAGATGACCACATTGTGCATCTCGGCATTCAGGAAATCGATGATTTCATCGTTCAGCAGTACGCAGTTGGTAGTGGTGGTGAACTTGAACTTCTTGTTCTTTTCCTTTTCAATGGAGCGGCCGTAAGCCACCAGCCGCTTGATGACCTCGAAATTCATCAGGGGCTCGCCGCCGAAGAAGTCGACCTCCAGGTTGACGCGCTTGCCGGACTTT
Organism: Clostridia bacterium; assembly: GCA_017465155.1. Taxonomy (GTDB): domain Bacteria; phylum Bacillota; class Clostridia; order Christensenellales; family Aristaeellaceae; genus UBA11524. Next base: position 12,864 of record JAFTWV010000004.1, on the reverse strand, counting down.
TCCACCAGCCAGTCCAGCGCCGCCTTGCCCACCTCATAGGACAGAAGCTTGCGCTCGCCCATGCAGAAATCGCCCGTCGCCGCAAAGCAGTACTTGCAGCGCAGGTTGCAGTCGTGGGCGGCGTGGAGGCACATGGCCTTGATCGTACCCGGATCGCGGATCTGCTTCACGTCGTCGTAGTTATCGGGGGCGTTCAGCGCGCCGATCTCTTCCAGCTGCTTCAGCTCGCCGATCACCTCGTCCAGCTCCTCGGCGGTGTACTTGCCCAGCAGCGCCGCCTTGATCTCTTCTGCGGTGGATTCGTTCCACTTCTCCAGCACGTCGTAGGCCAGCTCGTCGATGGCGTGCACCGCGCCGCTGCCCACGTCCAGCAGCATCGGCTGTCCAACGGCTTTGAAGGTATGGATCATGATTGGTTTCCTCCTGATTGCTTCGATCTATATGGATGCGTGAACTCCCACCGGTCGCTTCGCAGTCACCTCCCTCAGGGAGGCAATAGCGGCGCGGACTGGGGTACGCGTTCTTCACACGAAAAAAGGGCAGCGCACACAGCTCCGCCCTTTTTCAGGGTTGCCCCGCAGACAGCCGGATTACTTGCGGCCGAAGTTGCGGTTCAGCTTGCCCTCGTTGCCGCCCAGCACAGCGCTGTTTTCCTTGTTCGCGCAGGACTGGTTTGCCACGGTGCAGCTGGTCTTGCAGGCAGACTGGCAGGAGGCCTGGCACTCGCCGCAGCCGCCATGCACCAGGGAGTCCTTCAGGCAGGGCTTCTGGATGGTTTCGATATGCTTCATGATAAATTCCTCCATATTCTTAAGGGGTATACAGCCATTATACACGATTTCTGCTCACATTGCAATCACTTTGGCGAAATATTCGACAATAACATCCCGACGATGCCGCCGCCGGCTACGCCCATACCCAGATCCGCCAGATAAGCTGTTGCCGGCGCGTCCTGTCCGGACAGCATCGCATAGACCGCTACGCCCAGTGCCATGTACAGCGCCCCGACTGCCGCACCCTTGAGCAAGCCGCCCTCCTGTCCCCTTCCGACAGCCACGTACACACCTGCGCCGATGGAAACGAGCTTGAGTACCTGATTGAAAATTCTCACTGCCGTTTCGGTCGGCCGGATCCATTGCATCAGCAGCGCAAACACCGCCACGCCCGCAATGGTAACCAGCAGCGCTGCTCCCAATCCCTTCAGCAGCCGCAGCCACAGGGGGACGCCTGTCCTGCGCGGACGGCTGGGCTTTCCCGGTACGGATCGCCGGGCGGTTCCTGTTGTCGTCATATCGACCCCTCCTTGTGTTTGTCCGTTGGAGAAGGGTATGCGCAAGGCAGTCTGCATATGACGCAGAGACGCGGGAAGCAGCAGAAATGAATTGCGCCGGGTCTGTCCGCCGCTGCGGAAGGAACCCGGCGCTGCTTGTGTTCACGTGGGCATGTTATCCAGCATCCACGCGAGCATCCGCTGGTTGACTTCAAATACATCGCGGTACTTGCTGCTTCCTGCGAAGGCTGCCAGACACAGCAGCTCGTTCCCGATGAGGATTGTCGGTACTGCCTGCCATTCCGCGTTGGTCAGCGGGGCTGCACTGTCATAGCCTGCCAGCACTGCGCGGCAGAATGCCGGCCATGCCGTCGCCCACGGGACGTCGGTGCGCCCAAAGGTTTCAGACAGAACTGCTGTGATGGTATAGCAGGGATCGAAAATCCGGACGCTGCGCACGGACAGCTCAAAGTCGATGAAGCCTATGCCGGACGCCGTATCGATGAGGTTGCCAGGATTGGGGTCGCGGTGGATGATCGCTCGAGGCAGATTGCGCAGAGACTGCACCTGCGCCGCGTAATCCTGCGGGAAGGAGGCGGGCAGTGCGTCCTTTGCGCCAGGGAGCGCCCAGTCCAGCAGATGGGCGGCATAGTCCTGATCGTCTGCGTAGGGCAGCTCGTGCAGGTCATCAAGCGCGAGGTGGAGCTCGGCAATGGCTCTGCCGATCCGGCGGCCGCTTTGTTCCGGGTTTGCCAGAAGCTCACCGGAGCGAAGCGCCTTGCCGGGAATTCGCCTGCAGAGCGTCAGCTGCATTCCGCACAGAGGCACGGCATATGCGCCGCCGGGCGTGGGGACAGGCAGACCTGCGGGGAGGCCGCGGGCGTCGAGCGCCTGTGCCAGTGCGATGGCCAGACGGCAGGTGTGCTCATCTCGATAGGCCTTCAGGACAAGAGTATCTCCGGCATACATGGCTGTTTCGCTGGTGTGGCCTGAGTCGGGATAGTGAACGGGCGTCAGGGGCAGATCAAGGTTCCAATGGGACAGGGCTTCCCGGAAGCGTTCGCGGGTCAGCATGCGGTGTTCCTCCTCCTTCAGTAGGGGGACGGATGGGCGGCGCACGCGGTGCTCCCGCAGATAAGCCGTGGGAGAACAGCCATATTCCTTCTGGAATGCCCGATAGAAGCCGGAATGGGTATCGAAGCCCCAGCGGAGCGCCGCATCGGTGATGCGCATGCCGCAGCTGATCTGCCAGATGGCATGAGCAAGACGGCGGCGCGTGCGGTAACGGCAAAGCGGCATGCCGACCTGCTGCTGGAACAGATGCAGAAAGTGCCAGAGCGAATAGCCTGACTTTTCCGCCAGCTCGGCGGGCGTCACATCGGCGTCGAGGGTATGTTCGATGTGGTCGAGGATGCGCTGCATATCGCGTCCCTCCTTTCCAGTGTTAGGCAGGCGCGCCTGCTTACGGGAAGAAGCATAGCATATATCTCCATGGAAAACCTTGCGTAGTTTGCGTTCTGTTTCTCAGGACGCAGAAAACCCGCCTGCAGTGCGGCAGACGGGTTGATCGGGCTTATTCCTGCTGATCGTCCTGCTGTTTGGCACGGTTGCGGATCGCACCGAGAACAACCAGAATGGCCAGAGCTGCGATGGTGCCCATGAGGCTGATGTTCATCAGCAGTGCGCGAAGGGGCTCGATCAGCGCGCCCGCCAGCATGCAGACGATGCTTGCGGCAACCAGGACCACGCCGATGACAGCCCAGATGCGATGATTTTTGTTCATGATGATACCTCCAAAGGGACAGGCGCGTAATAAGCGACAGCAGTTACGAAACTCCCCGCCCGCACTTGCGGACGGGGAGCATATGGCATGTTTGGGGTCTTCGACCCATTTTACATCCGCGAACTTACTTGTCGTACTCCATGCTGCGGGTCTCGCGGGGGTCTTCGACCCATTTTACATCCGCGAGCTTACTTGGCGTACTCCATGCTGCGGGTTTCGCGGATGACGTTGACGCGGATCTGGCCCGGATACTCCATTTCCTTTTCGATGCGCTTGGCGATTTCCTTCGCCAGCACCTTCGTGCCCTCATCGGTCACGTCGTCAGGCTTGACCATGATGCGCACTTCGCGGCCGGACTGGATCGCGTAGCACTTCTCAACGCCGGCGAAGGACATCGAGATCTCCTCCAGCTTGGCCAGACGCTTGATGTAGTTCTCAAGGCTCTCGCGGCGGGCGCCGGGACGGGCAGCGCTGATCGCGTCAGCAGCCTGCACCAGCACAGCCTCGACCGTCTGGGGCTCCACGTCGTTGTGGTGGGCCAGGATGGCGTGAATCACGTCGTTGGACTCGTGGTACTTGCGGGCCAGTTCGCCGCCGAGGGTCACGTGGGTACCCTCGGCCTCATGGTCAACGGCCTTGCCGATATCATGCAGCAGACCTGCACGCTTGGCCAGCTGGACGTCCGCGCCCAGCTCGGCGGCCATCAGACCGGCCAGATGGCTGACCTCGATGGCGTGCTTGAGCACGTTCTGACCATAGGAGGTGCGGTACTTCAGGCGGCCCAGGAGCTTGACCAGCTCGTGGTGGATGCCGTGCTGATTGGTCTCAAACACGGCAGCATCGCCGGCCTCGCGGATCTGCTGCTCGACTTCCTTCTTGGCCTTCTCGACGGTTTCCTCGATGCGGGCGGGATGGATGCGGCCGTCGTTGATCAGGCGCTCCACCGTCAGGCGGGCCACCTCGCGGCGTACGGGGTCGAACGCAGATACGATCACGGCTTCAGGGGTATCGTCGATGATCAGATCGACGCCGGTGGCCGTTTCAAGGGCACGGATGTTGCGGCCTTCGCGGCCGATGATGCGGCCCTTCATGTCGTCATTGGGCAGCGCGATGACGGACACGGTGCTTTCCGCCACATGATCGGCAGCACACTTCTGGATGGCCAGCGCGATGATGTTGCGAGCCTTCTTTTCGGCCTCCTCCTTCGCGCGGGACTCGATGTCGCGCACGGTGGCGGCTGCGTCGTGGAAAGCTTCCTTCTGCACGCGCTCGATGATGATCTGCTTGGCTTCATCCTGCGTCATGGCAGCGATGCGTTCCAGCTCGGCGGTCTGCTTCTGATGCAGGGCCTCGGCTTCCTGATGCAGGCGATCAGCCTCTTCCTGCTTACGATCGAGGTTTTCGGAGCGCTTCTTCAGGTCGTTCTCACGGGAGTCCAGGCTGTCGCTGCGCTTGTCAAGGGATGCTTCGCGCTGCACGAGGCGGTTTTCGCTGCGCTGCACTTCTGCGCGGCGGTCGCGCATCTCGCGATCGTTTTCAGCCTTCTCATTGTCCATGGCGGCGCGGGCCTTGAGGATTTCTTCCTTAGCCTCGAACACCTTTTCCTTCTTGTAATCGTCAGCCTTGCGGACCGCGTCGTCATACAGGCGGCGGGCAGTCTCTTCACTGCGGTTGATCTTCTTTTCGACCATGTCCTTGCGGTACATGTAGCCGATCACGCCGCAGACGGCGCCTGCAACGATGATCAGCAGGATCCATACAATGGGATGCACTTGGTTTTCCCTCCTTTTCTCCTTTTTTCATTCTGTTCCGTATTCGATTTTGGTACTGTATATGGTCGTACAGCGCCGGCTGCAAGCAAAAAGCCGCGCAGGCCACAGGGCCGCACGGCTGTCATGCTGCTTCGAAAAACGTCAGCAGGTGAAAAAAGGCCGCAGGAAATACACTTCCCATAGGCACATCCATCCGCGAAGCGTCGCTCCCCGCGCTTTTACAGCAGGCAAGGGGAGCATATGCGCGCAGGATCACACCCGGTAGACGGTATGAATACCAGAATTTTACTGGCAGACGGAAATCCTTCCGTTTGCGCCTCACAAAAACCACAGGAAGAGCAGGGACAAAACGCCCCTTCTCAGATGCGCTTTCTATGCAGCCGACTGCAATGGCAGCCGCCGAAAATTGACGTGCAGCGGACGGAATGCGTCATGCACGGGTTGCAGGTAAACAGGGACTGTATCGAAAAACAGCAGGAGCGGAGAGATTGATACACTTCGCCCAACAGCCGAACAAAATAATTGTACAGTTTTTTGACCAATCTGTCAAGCCAAAACGCCGGAAGAACAGGATAAATAATTCGCGGGAATCTTTCCCCAACAGTTCTGTTTTCATGCTTCCGGCTTCTTTTGCTCCGGATTTTCTGCCCCACAATTTTCTTTCAAAATTTCAAAAAAAGGTGTTGACAAACCCCTTGAACTGTGATATTATTGTTTTCGCAGTCGAGCGAGAGCCCACTGTGAAAGCGATGGGGAATGGTGTAACGGTAGCACCTGCGACTCTGACTCGTATTGCCTAGGTTCGAATCCTAGTTCCCCAGCTTTATATGCCTCCGTTGTCTAGAGGCCTAGGACGCGGCCCTCTCAAGGCTGAAACACGGGTTCGAATCCCGTCGGAGGTGCTTAGCCTGAATCGTAAGATTCAGGCTCTTTTCTTTTTCAGGCTTATACGCAGCGCATTGTTCATGGCAAGCGGCTTTCCTGCTGTAACAGCTGCAGCAGTGACACCGGTGTCATGCTGTGTCCCCCTGCTTTCGCTGGCTTCCTGTTCACACTCAACTGGCTGCGGGTTTCGCGATGTCAATCCCGCGCGCGCAGCAGCTTTTTTCAGAGAAATACAGGCAGATCATGTTGTGAAGAAAATTTTCAAAAAAGTTGATTTTCCCTCTTGCAAAATTCGCGAAGATGTGTTATTATATATTCGTTGCCTGATGAGGCAGCACAACAGATGCTGATATAGCTCAGCAGGTAGAGCGCATCCTTGGTAAGGATGAGGTCCCCGGTTCAAATCCGGGTATCAGCTCGCAAACCCAGTCAGAAATGACTGGGTTTTTGCTTTTTGTCGGGGGTTTTCTGCAGGATTTCACGCATGTCCCTGCATTTTGCAGGACCTCATGCCTGCAAACGCCCTTTTCGTCAGTTTTTGTATCAGTTTTTCGTCCATTCAGGAGTCCGCAAACCCTGTATTTTCAAGGGCTTGCGGACTTTTCCAAAATCAGCTTTTGCATCAGTTTTCGAGGCCGTAGGCGCTGGCGATGGGGGCTGCGGTGTTGCGATGCTCGCTGCGGCCTTTCACGTAATGCTTCAAGGTCATGGCTGCCGTGGTATGACCTGCCGCCGCCTGAGCCTGCTTGATGTCCTTGGTCATGTCGTAGAGGTCAGTCAGAACGGTGGTACGGAACCGGCGCGGCGTGATGGCTTCTGCAAAGTTGATGTCCTGTTGGATCCGCTGGCACATCTTCCGCGTCTGCGTATAGGACAGAGGCTGCTCGCCGCCCAGGACGAAATGCCCCTCTGTACTGCGCGTCAAATACGGAATGATCTGCGGAACCAGGTCGATCACGCGTCGGCTGGCGTCTGTCTTCGTCCCCTTCAGGAGGGGCGCATTCCGATTCGGATGGGTGACCGCACGTTCAATGCGGATCGTCCGATCAGCGAAGTCAATGTCCTGCCATTGCAGTCCCAGGATCTCTTCAGGGCGCAAGGGGTGTAGGGCATGCAGGGCCAGGTAGTTCCTGTCCATCGGCTTCCTGACGTCGGCAATGTGCTGCACAAGGTAGCGCATCTGCTCCACGGTGTATGGCACGATCGGTTTGCTGGCCTGGCCTGTGATGCGGATGCTGCGGGAATGCAGGGGATTCCGCTGGATCAGGCCGTCCTCTATGGCTTGCTCAAATACCATGTTCAGGATGTTCTTGACCTTGATCTTCGTCTCCTTTGCGCTGCTCATGGCATTGAAAACCTTCTGCACATCAACAGGGCAGATATCAATCACCTGTGCCTGGTGCGGAAAGAAATATAACGCGACCTCATCTAATGGTAAGAACATCCGCAGAACGAAATTTTGCAACAGTTGTTATGCATTTTATGATTCTGCATCAGATTATCTCAACGAACAACCGCTCAACTGAAAAATGTCCCCTGCTCTCCCTCAACAGGAAAGCAGGGGCATCCTTTATCCCACCATCTTCAAATACTTATACACCGTAGGTCTACTCAGCCCGCACACCCGCGCCAGTTCGGTGAGGTTCATCGTCCCCGCCACAAACGCCGGATAGTGCTTATAAAACACCGTGGGGAGAAATCCCAATTTACTGCTTCGCTTAAAGAATGAGAGCGCACTTACACACCCCCCTGTGGACGGCAGCAAGCGCGCTCTTTATGCATGATCTATCGAAAAAGATTGGATAAATCTTCCTTTGACAAACCACATGCTACTTTTTCGACACACAGAGCGGCGCTCCCGGAACAGGGGCGCCGCTTTGGACTCGTGAGATCATTTCGCGGCGAACTGCCACCAGCTGGTGGTCACGTCACCGGCAAAGACGAGCGTCACATCCTGTATGCCGGTGACAGCGGCACAGGGCACGGTCATCTCGCCCATGGCAGTACCGGCGGGCAGGGCGATCTCGCAGAGCACTGTGTCGCCAGCCAGCACGCGCACCGCGCCGCCGTTTTCGCTGCCTGCACAGAGGGTGAAGGCAGATGCGCCGGCAGAGAAGTCCGCGCCGGTAACGGTCAGCCAGTCGCCGGTGGTGGCCATGGTCAGCGCAGTATCCGCGTAGCCGGTGACTTCAAGCCCAGCCTGACGCTGCATCGTCTGGGCAGAGACCTGTTGGTAGGGGTTCAGGGGCATCAGCTGGGCAATGCCGGTCATCGTGCCCTTCACCGGGCCGAGAGAGCCGTCCTCATTCACGGGCAGCACGTCGATTTGCGGACTGCGGTAGTTGCCGGTGATGCCCATGGCCTGTTCCACCGGGCGGTTGTGGTACAGCAGATAGTACACGCCGCGGAACTCCGCAATGCTGTGATGGTTGTTGCCGTACAGGCCGAAGAACCGGCCCTGATTGGAAAAAAGCTGCCCGCCGTAGGTGAATGGGCCAAGAGGGCTGTCGGAGGTCATGTACTGGATCGCACCGGACTCCATGCCGTAGGGGTTGCCGTTCGTGTTCCAGTTGGAGCAGTAGCTGTAGTAGTAGGTGTCGCCGATGCGGTTGATGCCGCTGTCCTCAAAGACATAGGGCGCGTCGATTACCTGCGGCTCGCCGACGATGGAGATCATGTCGTCTCCCAGCTGGACGCAGCGGATGGTGCCGGGGTTGGCATGCTGCCCCTCAGGCACGCCGCCGCCGAAGTAGAGATAGCCGGTGCCGTCCTCATCCACGAATACGGCCGGGTCAAAGAGCCACACCACGTCCGCGCAGTTGGGTGTGGAACGTGTGATGAGGCCGTGGCCCAGCGGATCCGTCCAGGGGCCGGCGGGGTCATCCGCCGTGAGGACGATCACGCCGTTGCCGTTGTTGCAGCAGTAAAGGAAGAACTTGTCCTTGCCGTCAATGACCTTATGGGCAGCGCAGGGCGCCCAGGAGTTGTTGGCCCAGGCAGCGATGCCCTTGCGGCCCGCCACGGGGATTGCGCCGTGATCCGTCCAGTTGACCAGATCGGCGGAGGAGATGCAGTTGATCTTGTTGACCAGACCGTAGCCGTTCTCCTTCACGGAGCCGTCTGCTGCATACTCGATCACATCGTTGGTGGCGTAGATGTAGAGGCGGTCATTCCAGACCAGATAGCCCGGATCGGCGCCGAAACGCTGGGTGAAGAGGGGATTGCCGTAGCCGGCCTTCTTGTAGCCGGTCTGCAGGGGCAGGCCGTCGAAGTAAGCCGTGAGCCCCTCCGGGCGGTCCGGCATCACAAAGGAATCGTAGGTCACCTCATCCGTGGCGATCACCGGGGCCACATCCGCCGCATAGAGGCAGAAGCTGCGGATGATGAAGCTCGTATCTGCCTCGCCGCCCTCCACATAGAGGACGAAGGAATCGAAATCGCCCGCGATCCATGTGGCGGAGATGGTTGTCCATTCGCCCCGGGGAACGTTGGCGAAGGCAATGTTCTCATAGGAGGTTTCGCCGTTCAGCTTGCGCTCGCAGGACAGGATGAAGCGGCCGGAATCAATCTGCGTCTGCTTGACGTCCACGGAGATCTCGTAGGTCGTGCCTGGCTCCAGGTCGAAGGGGCGGCCGGGGGAGTTCCATGTGGCGGTGCGTCCGGCGGTGAGCAGGCCTTCCTTGGTGACCAGCACCGCTGCACCGCGGCCGTACCAGCCGTCCGTATTGCTGGTGAAGTCGGACTCGTAGCTCTGCACCTCGGCAGAGGCAAGGGCCGCACAGAACATTAGGGCCAACAGGACGATCAAGATGCGCTTCATTCCCTTATTCCTCCTCATTGGTATATTCAAAATCGCGGAAGCAGGCGCTGCCGCCGGACTCCTGCGTTGCATGGACGAACAGGCCGACACGGCAGCCCATGAAATGATCCAGCCGGTAGACGAGGTGATGCGGCTGACCGACCTTCTGCCAGCTCTCGCCGATCCAGCAGAGCATCTGCACCGTGTCGGCATTGAAGTCAAATTCGGCCCTCAGCCGGACGATACAGCCGGGTACAGCGATACGCTCCCGTTCTGCCACGGGCTCTGCTGCCGGTGCGATGGCATAGGGGGCGTTGGCGTCCTCCCGGGTCATGAAAGAGAGCGCCCAGCCGTCCTCCGTGCGGGTTAGCCCCAGCTGGCTGAAGCAGCCCTGCAGGGCGCACAGACCTGCGTGGTCGCCGACCTTCAACGCGCTGCCGTCCACGGTGACTTCCGCTGCCATGCGGGGGCCGAAGCAACGCTGGGTAAGGGTGTTGACAGCCTCTGTACAGTCATTGGCAAGGCGGTCCGTGGTGATGTGCAGACCGCTTTCGTCGCTCGCCACCAGCTCCGGATGGGGCTCATGGTTCCATTGCCACAGCACGCTCCGGCCATCCTTCAGGTCGTCGGAGGTAAACAGCGGCGTATATCTGTGCTCCGGGCGGAAGGAGGGCAGGTCGAGCGCCTTGGGGACGTGATCGACCGCCGGCCAGCCGTCAACCCATTGGAAGGGCACGACCACCGGAATGCGTCCCACCGCGCCATGATCCTGAAACAGGAAGAGCGCCCAGCTGCCGTCGGCCAGCCGTACCGGGCCGCCCTGCGCCACGCCGTCATGACGCCCTTCAAGGGGCAGCTCCATGAACTTGCCGCCCTCCCACGGCCCCTCCGGCGTATGGGCCCGGAAGCAGCCCATCGCGCGCAATTCCTCCGGAGCCCAGTGGATGCAGAACACGTAGTACCACTCGCCCAGGTGCAGCATGTGGCTGCCTTCCCAGCCGAGGCGAGGATTGTCGTCGATGACGACGGTGCTTTCCACGCCGTCGTCCTTCCTGTGGGAAAGGTCAGCTGTCAGCTCCGTCACGCGCACATGGCGGTTGCCGTGCGCGACGTATACGCGGCCATCGTCATCGAAAAGCAGGCCGGGATCGTACCAGAAGCCCTCCATAGGCTGACGCGTCCATGGCCCCTCCGGACAGGCAGCCGTATAATGATAGGAGTGGCCGGTATCATTGGAGGTGAATACCGCGTGGAATACACCATCATGGTATTTCAGCGATGCGGCCCACATACCCTTGCCGTAAATATGGCGCGGCTGAGTGGGATCACTTCCCTCCATGCGCTGTCGGGGCGTTTCGCCCAGACGGTCATACACATAGGCGCAGTGCTCCCAGTGCATCAGGTCGTAGGAACGCAGGATCTGCGCGCCGGGGAACATGTGCATCGATGTGGAGATCATATAAAACGCGTCGCCTGCCCTGACCACGTCCGGGTCCGGGAAATCAGCGTATATGACAGGATTCATGCCGTGCATATCGGCGCCTCCTTTGAACGGGTATTGTTTGTTTCATCATAGCAGACGGCCCAGTCAGCCGACATCGCTTTCATTGCTGCGTTATGGTCAAATTTTGCCCGGATCGGACAGGGGCTGCCTTGGAGGATGCACAATATTTCCTTTCCGGCAGGATTATCCCCCTTGTTCAGCGAACCTTGCACCTGTACAGGTGTGCGGATGACGCAATGCCTGAATGAGGGAGCTTATGTCATGAAATTTGATTACCTGATTGTAGGCGCGGGACTGAGCGGGGCGGTGTTTGCCCATGAGGCCTGCGCGGCTGGAAAACGCGTGCTGGTGGTGGAGAAGCGCGGTACGGTCGGCGGAAATGCGATGACGGAGCTGGTCGAGGGCATTCATGTCCACCGCTACGGCGCGCACATCTTTCACACAAATGACCGGCGCGTGTGGGAGTACATGCAGCGCTTTGCACGCTTCAACCGTTATACCAACAGCCCGGTAGCCAACTATAAGGGGGAGCTTTATTCACTGCCCTTCAGCATGTATACCTTCAACCAGATGTGGGGCGTGCGTACGCCCGGCGAGGCGGCGCGGGAGATCGAACGCCAGCGGAAGGAAGCCGGGATCACCATTCCGAGGAATCTGGAGGAGCAGGCGATTTCACTTGTCGGACGGGACATCTTCGAGAAGCTCATCCGGGGCTACACCGAGAAGCAGTGGGGCCGTGACTGCCGCGATCTTCCGGCGTTTATCATCAAACGCCTGCCCGTCCGTCTGACCTATGACAACAACTACTTTGACGCGCTCTATCAGGGAATCCCGACAGAGGGCTACACGCAGCTGATTGAGCGGATGCTTGCGGGCGCGGAAGTGCGGCTGGGCGTGGATTTCCTCCAGCACCGCGATGAATATGATGCGCTGGCGGACAAAATCGTTTACACGGGCCCCATCGACGCATACTTCGGCTACGCGCTGGGGGCGCTGCAGTATCGCTCCGTGCGCTTTGAGCATGAAACGTTGGACATGCGCAATTATCAGGGAAATGCCGTGGTCAACTACACCGACCGGGAAACGCCCTACACCCGCATCATCGAGCACAAGTGGTTCCAGTTTGGTCTGGATGCGCAGGGGAATGAGCTGCCCAGGACGGTCATCAGCCGGGAGTACAGCAGCGAATGGCGGCCCGGCGACGAGCCCTTCTACCCCGTGAACGACGATCAGAACATGGCGCTGTACCGCCGTTATCAGGCCCTTGCGGACCGGGAGGAGAAGGTCATCTTCTGCGGCAGACTGGCTGAATACCGCTATTACGACATGGATGCCGCCGTTGCCCGCGCGCTGGAATTGTGCGACAGGGAATTCAGGGCGTGAGCATATGCATAAAGGGAAGGAAATCTGCTTCTGATGGGCGGCTTCTTAAGGATGGATTGAGCTCACAACGGAAAAGACGAGCATCCGGTGAAAATGCCGGATGCTCGTTTGCTTATGTGATTGGGATTTATCAGTTTGATGCGTGAACGGCGCTCTCGCATTCCATACACCGCATGCGTTCCTCCAAGCCGGTGCGGCTGCCGCTCAACTCACAAAGGAGCAATGCGGCGACTTTGCAGAGGATTGCTTCCGCTGCAAATCAATCCTGCATGGAAGAAAATGCATATCCGCAAAACAAGTTCAGATTTGGTGTTTAGCTGTATTGTTTGTGGACATTTCCTTTGCAGCTTGGCGGAAGTGCTGCTTCTTCTTTCTCAATCCTGAGAAAGAAGCAAAGAGGGCCAGAGGGGGTGTCAGACATGTGCCTGTGGACTGCCACCCCCTCTGGACTCCCCCCGCCCCCACATG
>JAFTWV010000030.1 GCA_017465155.1 Clostridia bacterium | reverse complement strand
TGTTGACATTTGATCTGTATTCCGATATCCTGTTCTTGGAGCATAGTTCGACTTCCTTTTTGTTGTCTCAGCAACTTCAATTAGAAGTCCTCTATGCTCTTTTTGCAACCCTTTTTCCCTAACTTTCCGTGAAGAATCAATATTGATCGTAAGCTCTTCTCCAAGATCCGGAAAAATCCTGCCTATAAGCCCAGCAAGACCACCGCCGTGGCCTTTGCCATGGCGCTGCGGCTGACGCTGCCGGAAACGCGGGACTTCATCGGCAAGGCGGGCTATGCCTTGTCCCGGGCTAACAAATTCGACGTGATTGTCGAGTTCTTCATCAGTCATGAAATGTATGATGTGCTGGAGATCAATCAGGTGCTCTTTGCCGAGGACATGCCGCTGCTGGGCAGCTGACGGGAGCGCCGTCGTAAAAATACTTCATCTGCGTCCAAAATGTCGCTTCGCGGGCGACCTTTTGGGCGCGTTTTGCTGCTATGATGAACATACAGGCGGGAACCCCGCCGGAATGATGATCAGGAGGAAGAAAAATGATGAAGAACAATCTGACGGAAATCGTATTTATTCTGGACCGCAGCGGTTCCATGGCAGGACTGGAGGCAGACACCATCGGCGGCTTCAACGCGATGATCGAGAAGCAGAGGGGCGAGGCCGGCGAGGCGTATGTATCCACGGTGCTCTTCAGCACCCAGAGCACCGTGATCCATGACCGTGTGGACGTGCGCCGTGTGACCCCCCTGACCCGCCGGGAATACAGCGTGAACGGCTGCACCGCGCTGCTGGACGCTGTGGGCGACGCTGTGCATCACATCAGCAATGTGCATAAGTATGCCAGGAAAGACGATGTGCCTGAGCGCACGCTGTTTGTCATCACCACCGACGGCATGGAAAACGCCAGCCGCCGCTACACGCTGGAGCAGGTGCGTCATATGATTGAAAAGCGCAAGAAGGAATACGGCTGGGAATTCCTGTTCCTTGGTGCGAACATTGATGCAATCGAAACGGCGGGCTGTCTGGGCATCAGCCAGGACAGGGCGGTCAACTATCATGCGGATACGCAGGGAACGATGGTCAATTTCCGTGCGGTAGGCGAGGCGGTGAGCCAGCTGCGCTGCAATGCAACGCTCAGCGCTGACTGGAAGGCCGAGATCGAACAGGATTATCAGAGCCGCCTGTGACCGGCAGGCAGACGTTTTCCGGAGATGGCGTCTGTTTATCCGTGCAGAATGCTGCGAAAAAGGGAAACGCGGACGGCTACTTGACGTGGCAGGGCAAAACGTTGTATCATGGGTATATTACCGACATAAAGGAGTTCCCCATGGAGCAGAAACGCCCCGCGAACCGCAATGTGCTGGTTATCGCGATGATTGTACTGGTGATCGCTGCCGTGCTGGTCATCAGCGCCCTTCAATCCCCGAAGCTTACTCCCACCGGCGGTGCGCTGGGCACGCTGGAGCCCGTCATGACGGCCCAACCTGCCGCAGCGGAGGAGCCGACTGCCGAACCTGCAGAGGCCGAAGCCGCCGGGACCGCAAAGACGCCGGCCAAGGCGTATCTGGTGGTGACTGTTGCAGGCGTGATGTACGAACCGATTGCGCTGCATGAGCCGGGGCGGTACACCGTGACCCGCGGAGAGAACGTCAATATCATTGAGGTCACCGAGGACAGCGTGTGGATGGACGAATCCACCTGCGATAATCAGGACTGCATCCTGCAGGGCGTCGTGAGTCTGGACAACATGGATACCCGTGTGTTCCAGAACCTGATCATTTGCCTGCCCAACGAGGTGATGCTGCAGCTGTTCACGCCGGAGCAGCTGGCGGACGCGCTGATGAGCATGCTGGAAGAAGGTGGGGGAACGAATGAATAAGGGCAGGCGGTTCGATGCAAAGCGTATTGCTCTGTGCGGCGTGCTGCTGTCACTGATGCTGGTGCTGGGCTGGGTGGAGCATATGATCCCGATCAATGCAGCGATTCCCGGCATCAAGCTGGGCCTGAGCAACGGCGTGCTGATATTTGCGGTGTACATGCTGGACGTGCCCACGTCCTTTGTGCTGATGGCCATGAAGGTGCTGCTGAGCTGCGCGTTCCTCGGCACCCCGGCAAGCATGATGATCTATGGCTTTGCAGGCGGTGTGCTGTCTCTGACGGCGATGGTGCTGCTCTCCCGCGTGAAGGGACTGCACGCGGTCACGGTCAGCATGGTCGGCGGCGTGATGCACAATGTGGGGCAGGTTGCTGCGGCGATGATCATGCTTAATACCCCAAACCTGCTGTACTACATGGCGGTTCTGATGGTGGTAGGCCTGGGATGCGGTGCGCTGACCGGTGTGTGCGCGTCGCTTGTGATGAAGCATATGCGGCACATGCGTTTCTGATATGGATAGAGAAAGCCCGGCTGCGGATGATACAATCCGTCAGTCGGGCTTTTTTGCTGCGTCATGGCTCGTCGCCAAGGAGACGGCGTGCTTCCTGAACGAGCAGGTCGGCTGTGCGGCGGGGATAGATGACGAACTGAGTCTGCGCGCTGTCCCACTTGAGCAGCTCATCCGACGGGGCGTGATACCAGACCAGCCCGGGGACACGCGCGAGGATTTGGCCGGTGGTCAGGTCGACAATCAAGCCATCACTGCTGCGGTCTGCGTCCCAGATGACGAGCTGCCTGCCGCCCGGGGTGAGCGCCGCGCCGATGTGATTGCCGGAAAGGGAAACGTCCGGCAGCACGGTCAGCGCGCCGCTTTGCACATCCAGAATCAGCAGCTGGCCTGACGCGGCAAGGATCAGCAGACGATCCTCTCCGGCAAAAATGGCCCGGCTGACGTCAGACGTATCCTGCGGGAGGGAAAGCGCGGACTTCATCGTTCCGGAAGATGCGTCGTATATGCGGACGGTGTGATCGGGATCGACCGATGCAAAGATCGGTGCAGCGCTGCCGCAGGCAAGGATGGAGGCGGTGGACTTCCGGGAGGGATCATCCGCGCAGAGCCATGCTTCTCTGTCAGGCTGGAAAATCATGAAGCCCTTGCGCGCGGAATCGGTCAGGAGGATATCGAAAACCACGAAGCCATGGGGACTGACCGCAAGGCTGCCGGTGTAGGCGTAATCCTCCCTGTCGACCTGAAAAAGCGTGTCAAACAGCGCGAGGTATTCCTCAAAGGAAAGGGTGCTGACGTCAAAATCCGAGCGCTGGGTTGTGGTGAAGAGGGAAACGGACTGGTTCACGCCGCGTACGGGGGCGTCGTACAGCCCCATCGGTATGCCATCCCGCCACAGGGTAAGACGCGGCGTCAGCTCTTGCTGCACAACGGCAGCTGTCAGCACTGTCTGGTCTGCCAGAGAAACAGCGGAGGCATAGGCGCTGTCAGGAATGACGGCTGCGTCCGGCAGCTGCAGGGGCGATGAAGTGCCGTCCGCCCAATTGTATTTCGTGCCATGAGAGATGTAATGAAGCCCGTCGGAGGTGATCACAGGCGAGGAAACGCCAGCAGGGCATTCTGCACGGGACACAACTTCCCATGAAACGGGATCAAGCAGGTACAGCGCCTGTTCGCCTGCCAGTGCAAGCTGCCCGCGGTGAAGCGAGGCGTGCCATGAAATACCGGAGGCGCTGACGGCGGATAATGCATCGCGGGGCGTATCTCCTGACAGGAGGCTGACGCAGATGGCAGATGCATCGCCCTGCGGGACATAGGCGATGCACAGTCCGCCGATGACCGTGCCCTTTGCGGAGGCTGCGGGCTGCGAGAGCTCCTGCTGGATGACGCCATAGGTTGAGCTGCCGTTGACGATGTACACGAACAGACCTGTATCGACAATGCAGCCGTAGAGACTTCCGCCTGCGGAGAACATGCCGGCGCAGCTTCCGGGCAGGACGTCCTGTGCAAGGAGGCTGCCGCTTTCCAGTGAAAAGGTGAGTATGGTGGAGCCCACGCTCACAAGCGCTGTATCGTCGTTTGCGAAGAAGAATGTTTCGGGATCGGATACGCCAAGGCCGCCCAGTCTGACAGGGGCTCCGTCGAAGAGCAGAGAATGAGCTGCGCTGTCATACAGCCGGATGCGGACGATGTTGTCTGCCGGCGCATAATCAATGACAGCCAGATGGCCTGTACTGCTGATGGCAGGGTGTGCGACAATGTGCTGCATCACGCCGGATGACTCGGAAAAGAGGAGGGCGGAGGTGCGGCTGCGCAGATCGAAGGCGAGAAACAGCCGCTGCGTCTGTCCCTGCAGATCAAGGCATTCCATGGAGATGCAGGCGGTGGACAAATCGGCGTTCACAGCCATGGCAGCCATCGTCAGTCCTCCCGGACGGAAACCTTCCGGGAGGGGAAAGACGCAGCTGCTGCGGATGGCGCCGTCAGCGGCGTTCAGGAGCTGCAGTTCCATACAGCTGTTCTGCACGCTGCTCAGGAGGGCGATGGTCTGCTGATCCGCGGCGATGCATCGCCCGAGCAGATCAGCGCCGCGACGGCTCCATGCGATCTTCGGTATGGATGGATCTATGGCCCATACGCCTGCATTGTCCCAGATCAGAAGTGTGCCTGCGACAGGCAGGTAAACTGATTCTGCGGGAGAGGACACGGCTGTTCCAAGGGGCAGCTGCCAGCACAGCGTGCCGTCCAGAACAGAATAGCAGCGGAGGATGCCGTCAGCTCCGCTGCTGACGATCTGCTCCCGGTCGGGCAGGAGCGCATGATCGACCACGGGCGAATCCTGCCGGATGACGAAGGCGGGGCGGAGCGTCTCATCCTGATAGGCATACAAAGCGTCTGCCAGCGCTGCTTCGGCGGCTCCTGTTCCGGCGATCCCGGCGTACAGGTCGTAGGCCTGCAGCGCGCTGCGGAGCGCGCCGGGACGATCGCCCTTGTGAAGCTGTGCCTGTGCGGAGGAGAGAAGGGCCTGCTGTCCGGTGCGGGCTGCCTCAAGGTTCAGTGCCTGCACCTGTGTCCGCCATGCATGGAGTCCCCAAAGGGCTGCTGCGGCCAGCACAAGCACTGCGGAGGCTCCGGAAAGCAGCCGATGTCTGCGCCATGCACGCTCCCGCTGCTTCAGCTCGTCATACGGGCATTGCAGCAGCGCGGCAATGATTCGCAGGGACTCCTTATGGAGCAGATGGCGGCGCTGACGCGCTGTGGGCGCGGCGATATTGGCGGCCAACGGCTCCACGGCTGTGGGCGTGCCGCCGTCAGGGGCAGGGATGTGTGTCAGCAGATTGGGAAAGGACACATCGGGTGTTCCGGCTGCCAGCACGGTGATCACGCGGCTGCGGTCATGGTGGGCGAGAAAGTATTCGATTTCATGACGGACCCAGATCGACTTGGGCGTTTCCGGGGAACAGACGACGATCAGATATTCCGAGTTGTCCAGCGCGCGGCATATGCTGTCCGACAGGCTGCTGGAAACGGGCAGCTCCTCCTGATCGCGGAACACAACGCCCAGACGCTTCCGGCCGTTTTTCCGCAGCCGGGCTGGAACGGTGTAACGTTCGAGCAGACGGTGCAGCAGCTTCGCGGCCTGCATGTCAGGCTCTGTATGGCGATAGCTGATGAAGGCGATGTACTTGCGTTCCATGCGTCAGATCCTCTCGTCGTTTGTGTGCTTCCGATGACGGTATTATACTACATTGCGTCATTCTTGCAAAGAGGGGAGCGGCGGCATGGCAGAAATTCGCGCAGGAACAAGCGTGACGGATCGGGACGGCAGACTTATGCGGACGGGCTGGGGGAAATGGAGTAGCCCAGCGCGAGCAGCGTTTTGAGGGCTTCGGTCGCTGTGCGCCGGTCATACTCGCGCTCTGCTTCGGGCAATTGGTCGTAGGGGACGAGCGTGGGGTTGGTTTTGTTGAGATCATCGCGGACGGCGCCGTAAACCCAGCCCTGCTGAAGGCGAAGCTGCACGAAGTTCTCGTGGGTGTTGCGGGCGAGAAGCTCGCCGAGAGCGCGGATGTCCTCGGGCAGCGTGACGGCAGAGGTATCAATGGGATGCGGAATGTAGGTCATGAGATGCGGATCAGCTCCTTTGGGCAGAAAATGCGGCAGACTGCCTGAATGCAGGGGGACATTGCCTGACAGCTATATTGTCCCGTGTCTGCTGTCTTATTTCAACCGGGAAAAGGAATGGGAATTCAACTATCCGGCAAATAAGAGACGAAGAGTTTCTACTATTCGCAATAACGCATCTGCTTTTTTGCAATGGGGATTGACGGCAGCGGCTGGGTCTGCTATCCTTTGATCAAAAGGAGGTGTCCTGCGTGGCCAGAGGTCATCGGAACGAAAGGGCGGAGCTGGACTGCTACACGCTCAAGTATCTCTTCCACCATATGTTCAGGGCAGAAGAGGGCGGCGGGCCGGTCGTGGGCGGTTACAGGCGGCTCAAGAGGGAGGACTATCTGCGGATGTTTTTCCCGCAGGCGCTGTATGAGGCTTATGCTGCGTCGCTGCCGCAGATCACATGGTTCTTTAACGGGGACGAGAAGAACAAGGGTGTGCGTCTGGCGCTGATCGACATGCTCCGCAGGGATATGGACGCGGTGATTGCTGAGATGCAGCAGCGCTGCCGGGAGGTTCTCTGGCCGGCCGGACAGCATCCTGCGTTTGACAGAGCGCGGCTTTATCGCCTGCTTTGCTCGGTGAAATTCAATATCCGGCAATCGCAGACGGACTGGCGTATTCTTCCCGCGCAGGATGCTGCCCGTCCGTCATCCGATCCTGCTGGCGATGCGGATGATTGCTGTCTGTCTGCCTTTTTTGAAGCGGACGTGACGGCGGCGCTGGCCCGCGTGATTCTGACGCTTGCGGTTGCATATGACGCGGAGGATGCGATGATCGGGCGCATCTGGTCAGCGGCGCAGGAGAACGATGCGACGCCTGCGGAGGACATGACCCCTGAAGGACTGTACCGCTGGGGCAGGATGATCTATCTGGACGGCCAGCATGAGCGTGCGTTCGCCGTCTTTGAGCAGGCTGCGCAGGCATTGAAGCGCCCGGCGGAAACGGTTGTGGAATCGAAGCTGTATTGTCAGCTGGCGCAGATGCTGCTGCTGGGCGACGGACATTACCGCGATCAGGCGGAGGCGGTCCGCTGGCTTGAACTGGCGCAGCTGGAGGCGTATCCGCAGTCAATCTACCTGCTGGCGCACAATTCGTCCCGGACGCTGGCGCTGCTGGAAAAGGCAGCGGCATATGGGCATGTCAAGGCAATGTGCGAGGCAGGAAACGCCTGGTTTTACGGCAGTGAACATCTGGGCTGCACGCCGGACAGGGAGCGGGCTGCGCGCTACTTCGGCGCGGGCATGGGCGAGTGCAGCAGCGACGGCGCGCACTGTGCGTTCATGATGGGCAGGATCTGGCAGGAAAAGGGCGATTATGAGCAGGCTGCGCTGGCATACCGCATCGCACAGGAGCAGGGTCACGAGGAAGCCTGCGAACAGCTGGCACAGATGCGCATGCTGTCGCCGGATGTTACGCCGGAGCCGGAAACAGCTGCCGGGCGCGGGAAAGGAATGATGCTGTGCCTGATGAATGGCTGCACCGGCTATAATGCGTCCTTCCGCAGCAGCCTTCCGGCAGCATGCCGTGTATATGCAGACGCGTCTGTCGCAGAGAAGCTGCGGGAATGGATCGGAGACTGTCTGCAGGAAGCAGAGACGGCGCTCCCTGAAACGGTCATCGCGCTGCTGTCGGCGGATCAGGAGGATAATCTGGCGCAGGCGGTGGAGACGCTGTCCGTGCTGAATGCGCTGGCGCTTCGCTGTCCTGAGCGGCAGCATGAACTGGCGGAAAAGGTGCAGGTGTTTGTCATGGCGGAGCAATCGCATGCGGGAATGATCCTCGATGCTGCATATGCGGGCATATCCGGACATTTCCGTCTGAGACTCTGCGATCCGGGGACGGATGCTGTGGAGACGCTCCTGAGCAGTGCGCCGCTGTTCCTGCCCTGCATTGGTACGGAAGCAGCCGGGACGGTCCGTGTGGTGGTGATCGGTTCCTCTGGGACAGCTGCTGCGGCGCTGAAAAAGGTAATCGCCCTGCCGCTGCCGCCGGAGCATCCTGTGGAGCTTCATGCGATCACGCCGTGTGCAGAAGAGATGGAGGCGGCCTTCGACGCAGACTGTCCGGGGGTTGCATCAGCGCCGCCGACAATCAGGAGGAGTATCCCGCGCTTCCATCCGTGCCGGATATCTGCAGGCAGCATGAACCGCCTGATCCGGGATGCATGGACGCGGCTGACGGACGGTGCGCAGCATGCGGAGGATGCGGAGCTCACGGTGGGTGAATGCCTGCTGACGGGCAACTATTACATCGTAGCGACGGACGATGATGCGCTGAACCTGCAGCTTGGCGCGCTGCTCCGCCGTCTGCTGCTCAAGCTGGATCCGACGTTCAGCCGCAGGCCCTTTATCGCAGTGCTGGCTAACTCGCCTGTTATCCGGCAGCTGACAGGCAGTGCGGCGGCCAATCCGGAGCTGCGCAGCTTCAATCCGCAGAATCAGTATGGTCTGTACAGCTTTGGCGCGGCGGAGCGGTATACATGGCAAGGCTTCCGGAATGATGTGCTGGAAAAGCGTGCACAGGCAATTCATCTGCATTACAGCGGGCAGCCTGTCACCGCGGAGGAGTGCTTCCGGGCCATGTCAGCGTATTACAGACGGCAGTATAACCGTGCGAGCTCGCGTGCGATGGCGCTGGGATTGAGCTACCGCATGTTTGCCTGTGGCTTTGCGCTGGAAAGATGGCCGCTGTATGGTATGCGGGAACAGGAATGCGCGCTGGCACATCGATTCTCCCAGTGGCTGCAGGAGGAGGAGCACCTTGAGTACGCCGCGTCTGTGGAGCATGACAGGTGGAACTGCTGCCTGCTTGCGGACGGCTGGGAGTCGGCCACGCCGCTGCAGACGGAAACCTATGTCCGGCAGGGTGTGGGCGGACATCAGCATCATCTGGCGAAGCTGCATCCGTTCATTGCGCCGTGGAAGGACATTCAGGAGGGCACGCTGCAGCGGGAGGTTGCCCGTGCGGTGCAGATCAGGTTTCCCAACCGGCAGGTATATGATCCGCAGGCGGCCGACCGGGAGGCTGTGTTGATCACGGAGGAGATCCTGCGGGTGTACTGACAGCCGGCCGGGCACATACCAAAAGGGCTCCCTTTTGCCTGTATGGCGAAGGGAGCCCTCAGACTGTCAAAAAAAGCTTCACGGGAGGTGTCGGAGGGCCCGCAGGCCCTCTGACTGTAATCGTATCGCGGGGCTTTGCCGCGCGGGCGGGGCGGTTTCGGCATCAGCCGAAACCATTCCTTACATTTTTCACGGCCG
>JAFTWV010000029.1 GCA_017465155.1 Clostridia bacterium | reverse complement strand
ATGGTCTTGGGCAGGCCGATCACGTTCAGGCCCTCCTCAGCCAGGAGGTTCGCAGTCTTGTGGGTGCCGTTGCCGCCGAGGGTGACGAGACAGTCCAGCTTCAGATCCTTGTAGGTCTTCTTCATGGCCGCAACCTTGTCAACCTTGTCCTCACCGATCTTGCGCATATCACGGAAGGGCGTACGGGCTGTACCCAGAATGGTGCCGCCCAGCGTCAGAATGCCGGAGAACTGACTGCGCTTCATCTCCTGATAATCGCCTTCGATCAGGCCGCGGTAGCCGTCATGGATACCCACGATCTCCGCATCGAACATCTCATACGCCGCGCGGGTCACGCCGCGGATCGCCGCATTCAAGCCGGGGCAGTCGCCGCCGCTGGTCAGGATACCGATTCTTCTTTTCATTACAAAACGCCTCCTGTACTTGATTTTCGGAGTGATTGCATATATTATACCATGTGTACCGCATCTTTTCCACAAGAAATTGCATGAAACACACATTTTTCTGTCAGAGGAGGCGGCTGCATGCACAAGCCGCGGATGATCCTGTTCGACTACGCCCACACGCTGCTGTACGAGCCGGAAACCGATTTTCTCCGGGGTGAGGAAGCCGTATTCCGCCATGTAAAGCACAATCCGCGTCAGATTACGCCGCAGGAAGCAGCAGCCCTCGGAACAGAGCTGTTTCTTTCCGCCCGTCCCTGCAGACACAGCGGCTGGGAACTTCATGAGCATCAGCAGCTGCGACTGAAGTACGACCTGCTGAACCTCACCTTTGACCTGCCCATGGCGCAGCTTGAGGATATCCTGTGGACAGCGTCTTCTCCCGGCGCGCCGATGCCCGGCGTGCAGGAGATGCTGGCCGGCGTCAGAGCGCGCGGTGTACGCACAGGCGTGATCAGCAACCTTGGCTGGACAGGCGAAGCCCTCACCGCACGGCTCAAACGCCTGCTCCCGGAGCACGATTTCGAGTTTGTCATCGCTTCCAGCGATTACGGCGTGCGCAAGCCCGATCCTCTGATTTTCCGGGCTGCGCTTTCCAAAGCCGCGCTCCCTCCGGAGGACGTATGGTTCTGCGGCGATCAAGTCGAGGCCGACGTCTGCGGCGCACAGGACGCAGGACTCTTTCCTGTCTGGTATGAGGAACAAAGCATTCCCAACGGCTTCTCCCACAAGAACGCAGGACTGACCATCACCGGCAGACACCTGCACATTCATCGATGGTACGAGCTGCTGAGCGCGCTGGATCATTGCGAATAAGGAGCAATCTCATGTCAACCAAAGACGCCATCATGGCGCGTATTCGCGCCCTTAGCATTCTCCATGAATACCATGAGCATGCCCCTGCCTATACCATGGAAGACTGCCTTGCCCTGCCCTACGCGGCAGCTGACGTGACGTTCTGCAAGAATCTGCTGCTGTGCAATACGGCCAAGACGGCCTTCTACCTGTACGTGACGCTGCCGGACAAGCCATTCCGCACATCAGAGGTTTCCAAGCTGCTGAACAGCTCCCGCCTGTCCTTTGCTCCGGCGGAGTGCCTGCCGCGCATGCTCCATCTGGAGAGCGGAAGCCTGTCGCCGCTGGGCCTGTGGTTTGATGAAGCACAGAAAATTCAGCTGGTCTTCGACAAGGGCGTACGAAAGGAAGGCCGCATCGCTTTCCACCCCTGCGACAACACGGCCACCGTGCTGTTCCGGCAGGAGGACTTCTGGAACAAGGTCGTTCCGCAGCTGGGACATGAGCCGAAGTGGATCTGATAGGAATGAGTTCTTCGTCTGCTCGATAAGTTGGGATTTATCAGTTTGATGCACGAGCGGCGCTTCCGCGATCCATGCACCGCATGCGTGCCTCCAAGCCGGTGCGGCTGTCGCTCAACCTGCTAAGGAGCAATGCGGCTCCGGTTTGCAGCCGCGCGACCAACGCGCAAGAGGACGGAGGGGGGCTGGGGGAGAAGCACTTTTTTGCTTCCCCCCGGCGGCTTTGCGCCGCTTTCGACGCGCGAAAGCGGCTCCCTGCTGCAAATCAATTCTGCATGGAAGAAAATGCATATCCACAAAACAAGTTCAGATGTGGTGTTTATCTGTATTGTGGGTTGACTTTTCCTTAGCAGCTTGGCATTCGTGCTGCTTCTTCTTTCTCAATCCTGAGAAAGAAGCAAAGAGGGCCAGAGGGGGTGTCAGACTTGTGCCTGTGGACTGCCACCCCCT
>JAFTWV010000028.1 GCA_017465155.1 Clostridia bacterium | reverse complement strand
GGTCAGGTAGCCAAAGTGCGTGTCATAGCCGGTGGTGGCAAAGCCGATGGTCATGCCGCCGGTCTCGTGGTCAGCGGTAACGATGATGAGGGTCTCATCGGGATGCTCGGCGGCGAAGTCAATGGCAACCTGCACAGCGTCGGACAGGGCGATGGTCTCGTGGATGGAAGTCGCTGCATCATTGGCGTGGCCGGACCAGTCCACCTTGCCGCCCTCACACATCATGAAGAAACCATTTTCATTGTCCAGCACCTTGATGCCAGCCTCGACGAACTCCGCCAGGGAAAGGATGTCCTCGCCCTCAGCCTCCCTGCGGACGCGATCGATTTCGTAGGTGATGGAGGAAGAATCCTGCAGCACAGGGTTGATGGCCAGCACGCGGCTGTCGGCAGCGGTCAGGGCGCGAATCTCCTCATTGGTGGTAGGGATGCTCCATCCCAGCTCCGCAGCCATGGCAATCAGCTCGTCAGACTGCTTCTTGAAGCCGCCGCCAGCCAGGAAGTCCACCGTCGTGCCGGTGACGGCCTGCAGAGCAATGTCATAGTAGTCATTGCGGCTGGGCTGCTTCGCGTAGTATGCAGCGGGCGTAGCATGATCCACGGACACAGAAGAGATCACACCGACCTTCTTGCCAGCTTCCTTCGCATACTCGGTAATGAGCTTGAAGGAGGTGGTCAGGGTCACGTCGTAGTTGATGACGCCGGACAGGGTCTTTTCACCGGAAGCCATGGAGGTAGCAGTGGAGGCAGAGTCCGGACAGAAGGAAGATGCATCATAGGTGGTCATCATGCCCAGATAGGGGAACTGGGTGAAGCTCAGCTGCCCAGGAACGGGAATCTCGGAGTCAGGATTGGCAATGGAGCCCATATAGTACTGCGTAGCAGCCACCTGCGGGTTGCCCATGCCATCGCCGATAAACATGAACACATACTTGGGGGCGGCAGCAGTTTCCTCCGCCATGCCAGGGACACACGCCAGCAGCATGACCAGCGCACACAGGAGAGCCAAGATCTTCTTCATTCTTATCATCCTTTCTTTGTTTGGGTACAGTTGGATGATAGCAGATAATTGTTTGGCTTCTGCATGCACTTTCCGCAAATGTATGAAAAGCTTTTGCGAGACTTGTAAAGTGGGAATTGGGCTTCCTACGCCCACTCCATCATGGAAAAGAAAGATGAAGCCATGAACTGTATTCGGCTGAGCTGGATGAAACGCTGCAGCCGTACAAGCAGCTGCAGAGCCAGGCAGAAGCAGAAGACCAACAGAAGATACGCATCGATGCCGCTGCGGCAGCTGCTGTTCGATTGCAGCAGGCATATGGGAAGCATTACAATGCACAGTTGGCACGGGAAAGCCAGCAGGATGTTGCCGCATGGCTCGGCGAATTGACGCAGCCCGCATCCATTCGGGAGTTTCTCCATCACGCCGAAAAGAAATCGCATTCTGCCCCAAAGCACTCTAAAGATACACCCGAACGATAATGGGGAAAGTCTTTCGGTCCTTTATGAAATCTTTATGCCGTCTTTCAAGCCCTAACACCACCTTAAAGCAAAAACGAATATAATGGACATGATAAGATGGCAAGGAGATTCGTCATGAGCAAAACTATTCCTATGAGTCGGCGCATCACGCCCTTTCAGCTGATCATTATAGGCTTTGCCGGGGTGATTCTGCTGGGTTCGCTGGCGCTGATGCTGCCCCTGTCCGCCCGCAGCGGAACGGTCACACCCTTTGGCGATGCGCTGTTCACCGCCACATCAGCCGTATGCGTCACCGGCCTGGTGGTACAGGATACAGCCAGCTACTGGTCGGGGTTTGGGCAGGCGGTGATCCTTCTGCTCATCCAAATCGGCGGCTTGGGCGTAATCACGGTGGCAGCGTCCTTTGCGCTGCTGTCCGGCCGGAAAATCTCTCTCATGCAGCGCAGCGCCATGCAGGAGGCCATCGCGGCTCCGCAGATGGGCGGCATCGTCCGGCTGACAGGGTTCATCCTGCGGATGACGTT
>JAFTWV010000027.1 GCA_017465155.1 Clostridia bacterium | reverse complement strand
TGTTAATCGTGATGCCACGGGCCTTCTCTTCGGGGGCCTAGTCGATGTCGGCGTAGTTCATCGCCTTCGCGGATCCCTTCTGAGCCAGCGTCATGCAGATCGCAGCGGTCAGAGTGGTCTTGCCGTGGTCAACGTGACCGATGGTACCAATGTTAACGTGGGGCTTTTTGCGCTCGTAGCGTTCCTTAGCCATGGGTATCTCCTCCTTAAAATTGACGTAAAACTGCGAAGTTTCCTTCGCTGCTTTCCGGCGGTTGATGCGGTAATGGAGCGGGCGATGGGAATCGAACCCACAAGGCCAGCTTGGGAAGCTGGAGTTTTGCCACTAAACTACGCCCGCATGGTCCCGCATCAAGCCTGACCAGACTTGTAGACAAAATATATTGTAGCCAAATCAGGGCATTCTGTCAAGTGTTTGTTCTTTTTTTGCACCAGATTTCTTGTAATAATCGGTCATCGACGCGCCCTTTGCAGCCATACAGCCCGCAAATGCTTCATTGCCACTGGCCGTCAAGATATTGGAAGCGTCCCTCCAGCCAGCGATACAGATAATCTGCGGCTTCACCTTGCGTGCGGCAGGCATTCAGTTCGTCAATCAGTTCGCCGTTTCCCTCCGCAATGCGCTCCGGCCAGCGCTCGTAATTCCGTGCATAATGGGCAGCATAGGTCTCCTTGTGCGACAGGATCAGCGCCAAGGCCGTATCCGGTACATCTGCCTGCCGGAGCTCCGCCCATCTGGCTCGGATCATCTCCTGAAACCATGCTTCCCCGGCAAACAGGCGCAGCCACGGATTCCCGCTGTCTGCGGCATACAGGCCCGTGTTCGACTCGTAGCCCGCGCGGATTCCGAAGGCGGAATCAAAATCCCACGGCGCCTCGAAGGTCAGCAGCCCGCTTCCTCCCTCTCCCAGATCCACCGACAGATAGAAGCTTGACCAACCGATATCAGGATTGCATACAATCTCATTCAGAATGTATGTATCCACCAGCGACCTCAAATCAATCACCGCGGCAACCGTTTCCTGCACGGAAGTCCCCTCTGTCAGGCGGAGGGCCGTGCGCGCCTCATTGAAGGCATAATGCTTCCCTTCATGCACCGCTGACCAGGCAATCTGATACACGCGACGCACATACGCCCCGAGAAATGAACGCTGCCGGTCCGCGTTGATATCGCTCTTGATGGTATATCCCTGCTGCTCGCCTGTCACACCGGCATGGTACACGTCGAAGGTCGGATCGCCCGAATCGCCGGGCATGCGGTTCTCATCCTGCCAGTAGGCGTCGTATTCGAAGAAATACCCGATATCCTTGCCGATGTAATCCTTGCCGGGCTCAGTCACCTCCACGCGTCCCGGATTGACCTCCTGCTGCTCTGCCAGCAGGTATACGCCCCAGTACTCCCCGTTGACGTACACCTCCACACTGCGGTAATCAGTGCAATAGTAGCCGTCCGCGCCGAGGATGGCATGCGCCAGATACA
This sequence comes from Clostridia bacterium, assembly GCA_017465155.1. Lineage (GTDB taxonomy): Bacteria > Bacillota > Clostridia > Christensenellales > Aristaeellaceae > UBA11524. The sequence continues at coordinate 25,028 of JAFTWV010000027.1, read as the reverse complement.
GACCTACCGGCTGATTTATCATCGACAGATCCTTCCAGTCTGCCAGCAGCACCCAATTCTTGTACGCACGCCCTTCGTTGAGCCCCAGCATCCCCTGCTTGCCTGCAAACTTGATCCGGATGGACTTTTTCGGGTAATTGAGCGTCCAGTTGCCCCGTGCCTTGACCTGCGCCTTCGCTTGGGCGAGGACATACGCCTCCCCGCATCCGCCCACGCTGACGACCGCGTCTGTATAATCAATGTGGCCCAGCAACTTGTCCTCCCGGACATAATCGGTGATAAACCCGCTGCTGCCGTCTGCAGTATCAATCCGGATCACCGGCATTTCTTCTGTAATCTGCGGATACCAGCCTTCCGCCGACGCTGTTTCCATCGCCGACGCTGCCGTCAGCAGCAAAAGCGACAGCAAAATCATCAGCCTCTTCATGGTTCTTTTCTCCTCATGATCAGGATACTCGGATTTTAGCACATGGGCTTTTTGCCTGTCAATCGCGCAAGGCGCATATTACCAGCAGCCGGCGCATTGTTTTCCCGCCCGGGATGTGGTATAATCGGTCATATGAATTGGATTGGAGGTAATCGCCATGCGTCAGCGCATCGCAAGGCTCTGCCCATGGATCGCAGGGGCTGCAGTGATCGTCATCGCAGCGCTGCTGTGCTGGAAGGCCGTGTCGCTCTATACAGCCGGGAATGCTCTGCGTGATGCACAGGGCGTGCTGCTTTCCCCCATTTTCACCCGGGAGAATGTGACGGCCTGCATTGCGTCCATCTCGCTGCCGCTTGGCATCTGCCTTCTGACGCTAACTGCCGCCGCTGCTGCAGCGCTGCTGAATGGGATTTCATCCCGCCGCAGCCCCCGCCGCAAGCCTGCATACGCCGCTCCCCTGCCCCACGCGTGCCTTCTGCGCAGCCTTGTGCTGGCGCTGGCCCTTGCACTCATCGCTGCCGGCGTCATGAACGGCGGCCTTTACGACGTGCTGGTGAAGGCCATCAATATCTGTACGGAGTGTATCGGTCTTGGCTAAGATGATAAACAGATTCAGGAAGTTTCTTCCCACAAAGCGCCGCCTGATCCAGCTGTACGCAGCGCTGCTGTCAAACGCCCACGCAAAGGGCTTCGTCAGCGGCGAAATCTTCACGGGGACAAGCAAAGCGATGTGCGTCCCCGGACTCAACTGTTATTCCTGTCCCGGAGCCATCGCCGCCTGTCCTCTGGGCGCGCTGCAAAACGCGCTGGCCTCCACCGGTGCGCGCATGCCATATTATGTGCTGGGCGTGCTGATGCTCTTCGGCTTGACGCTGGGGCGTACCATATGCGGCTTTCTCTGCCCGATGGGACTCGTGCAGGAGATGCTGCACAAGCTGCCCACACCCAAGGTGCGCAAGAGCCGTCTGACCCGCGCGCTGTCGTGGCTGAAGTATATGCTGCTTGCCGTGTTTGTGGTGATTCTGCCGCTGTGGCATGGCGTGAAGGGACTGCCTCTCCCCGCCTTCTGCAAGTACATCTGCCCTGCCGGAACGCTGGAGGGCGCTGTGGCCCTGCTGGCTCATCCGGACAATACCGGCATGTTTTCCATGCTTGGCGGGCTGTTCACATCCAAGTTTGTGATCATGATCGTTATCCTTGCCGCCTGTGTGTTTGCGTACCGGGCGTTCTGCCGCTTTCTGTGCCCGCTGGGCGCCATCTACGGGCTTTTTGCCAGAATTGCAGTCATCGGCGTGAAGGTGGAACAGCCCAAATGCGTGGACTGCGGCGCATGCATGGCAGCTTGCCCGATGGACATACGCCATGTGGGCGATCATGAATGCATCCACTGCACCGCCTGCATCGGCGTCTGCCCCACCAACGCCATTACGCTGCGGGCCGGCCGGATCATCCTGAAGGAAAACGAAGCCGTCAGCAAGCCCGTTCCGTCCGTGCAGAAAAACCGACGCACCCTGCGCCTTGCCATCGCAGCTGCCGCAATCATCATGCTTGCCGGCGCACTGTGGTACGCCAATCAGCCCGCCGTTGCGCCGGACGCGCCGGATATCCCCGCGGCAGAATCGGCTATTCCGATTGGCGCAGAGGTCGGGATGCGCGCGGCGGATTTCACCGTTCCCCGGTATGACGGCAGAGTATGGCGCCTGTCCGACCATCGCGGCAAGGTGGTGGTTGTGAATTTCTGGGCGACGTGGTGCGGCCCCTGCGTCAAGGAGCTGCCCTTCTTCGACCGGCTTTCCGCCGCCTACGGGCAGGACGTGGCCGTTGTCGCCATACACAGCGATCTTGTCACGGAGGACGTTCCGGCATGGCTGGCCAGCCGTTCCTACACGCTGCCCTTTGCGCTGGATGAAACGGGCGATGTGATCCGCGCCTTTGGCGGCTCCGCCATGCTGCCTCAGACAGTGATCATCGACCGGCAGGGCGTGATCGTCAGCAACCGTGTCGGCTCCGTTGATTATGCAGCGCTGGAAGCCCTTGTCCTTCCGCTGCTGAACTGAATACGAAAACCGCCCGGAGGCTGCATGCTGCATGCTTCCGGGCGGTTCTTATGCGATTTGTCAATCCTGCAGCTTCTCGCCGCGAAGGCCGGCTGCGAGGATGCGTACCATTTCATCCTGCTGCTCCTCCAGCGTTCGTTCCGGGTCAAAGCAGACAGGCTTTGCAGCATGGAAGCATTTCCGCTGCAGGTCAATATGCACCGGGTACAGGCGCAGGGCCTTGCCGGTCATGCGGTAGTACATGGTGCATACATTCAGCCAGCCGGTGTTGATCCAGTCGTGGTGCGCGTCATAGCCGCTGGGCTGCTCGGGGAAGATGACCAGATGCTGCCCATCCTTGAGCGCACGCATGCTCTGGCGCATGGTGGTCATGACGCGGGCGTCGTGGAAAACGGGGATGGTCGGTGCGCTCTTGAGCACCGGAGGAACGATGGCGGCAGCGATGTAGGGGATGGTCGCATTATAGACAGGTTCCATCCTGCAGCCTGGCTCCCACCAGTAATCCTGACGGACATATGCCGGGCATGTCTTGCGGTTCATGATGCCCTCGTTGCACCAGGCCTTCACCCGGTCGCACATCGGGAAGGTCACAACCATGTGGATCGGACCCATCGCCCCGACATGATTGCAGACGAACACGCACGGCTCGTCGATAAAGGGTTCGTCCCATTCCATGGACATCTCCGGCAGAACCTGACGGAACCCCCACTTCAGCACATTAAACAGCTTACCCATTGATTGCTCCTTTTGCATGATTCCAGAACAGGTAAATAAAGAAATGAACAGCCTATATTATCATGATTCCCCTGATTTTGCAAGGGGAGATACGCCTCCTGCAGGCATTCGCAGACCGTGGTGTGCATACACATCCATCAGATCACCTGAAAGGAGTGTGCGCCATGAAGCCGACCCTGCGCCGTATCCTGTGTCCCCTTGCGCTGGCCGCCATCGCCATGCTGATTCTGTCAGCGCCCGCCCTCCTCCGGCAAAGTGCATCCATCCCCGGCCTTGAAGCTGAGGAACGCACGCTCCTTCGCATCTGGGTAACAAACGCCCCCGGCGGCGCGCAGGCGTGGCTGACCGCTGCGCTGCGGCAATGGGAAAAGCAGCATCCCGGCGTGATGACCTACCTGCGCACAGTTTCCGCAGAGACGCTGACAGATCCGGATACCGTTCTGCCCGATGTGGTGCTGTACATGCCCGGGGACCTGACTGCACCGCAGACGCTGTTCACACCGCTTTCAGGCGCGCTGACTGCTAAGGAGGCTCTCCTGCGCTGCGGACGCTGGCAGGGGCAGCAGTACGGTCTGCCGCTTTGCTGGGGGGCATGGGTTCTTGCCATCGACAGCGCGCTGGAGCCGGGCAGCGCCCTCACCCCCGCGCCAACCACGCTGCTGGGGAAGCCTGCCGCTACCCAGCCTTCTGCTTCTCAGACGCCAGGCTATCCTCTGGCCGCCGCCTCGCAGTCCGCATGCGCCCTGCAGTCTCCGGGCGGCGCAGCACTGCTGGCCTTGACCTGTCTGCTGGAGCAGACGGAGCGCCCGCCGCTGCCGGAGGATTTCGCGCATCTGTCCTCATCACAGGTATACAGCGCCTTTCAGGCCCGCAAAGCAGCAACTGCCATGCTGACCACCGGACAGGTGACAGCCTTCACATCCCTGACCAGCGCAGGAAAGGGCTTTCCCTTCCGGGTAATAACGCCATCAGAGGTCGTAACAGATCAGGTCTGGCTGGCAAGCCTGACGCCAGGTGCACCACAGGAAGCTGCTGCATTGCTGGCTCACCTGACCTCCGCCGATGCGCAGCAGCTGCTCTCCCGTCAGGGGCTGTACACCGTCCGGGATGATCTCGTCCTGTACGCAGCCGGTACATCCGCCGAGGTGGAACGGGCCGGCATGCGGGCGCTGTCTGCCATCAACGCATATATTCCATCCACAGATGCCGCCGCTGCCGCCTGGCAAGCCTTTCAGGGTGCGCTCGGATTCTCCGAGGCGCTGCTGCCGCTCATGTGACAGTGCATAAGCCGCCTCCAGAGTGGTTACATTATCTGCATAACGCTATGGCAAAGGAGTCATGCTCTATGGAAAGTCAGGCACGGATTCACAGCCGCACTGGCTGGCAGGAAAATGAAACAGACCGTCTCTTTCGCGCAGTGAAGGAAGCCAACGCCAGCGGCGCGCCCCTGCGCAGCGTGTTCGAGTCCCTCTCCGCCGATCTGGGCCGCAAGCCCAACAGCATCCGCAATTATTACTATGCCTGTCTTCGCGAACGGCCGGACGCAGCGCAGCGCACGCCTGCCTTCACCGCCTTCACTCCGGAGGAAACGCATCAGCTGCTGCGCGAGGTACTCATGGCCCGCGGCCAGGGGATCTCCGTCCGGGCTTGCGTGATGCAGATGGCCAACGGTTCTCACAGCCGGATGCTGCGCTACCAGAACAAGTACCGCACGATTCTCAAGCACCGGCCCGAAATGATCGCCCAGGTCTGCGAGGAACTGCGCCGCGAGGGATTGCCCTGCCCGGCTGCTGCGCCGTCCGCCCGCATGGATCAGGCGGACGCAGCCTTCTGCGATCCCGATGACGCAGCCGCTGCACGCCTGATGGCGCAGCCCTGCGTCCACCACATGCTCGAGGGGCTTAAGGAGCTGCTGCGCCGGGCTGCAAGGGCTGAGGAAGCCGGTGAAATGCAGCGAACCATCGACCGGATGAAGGTGCAGTCCGACCTGCAGCGCATCGCCTGGGAGAAGGATTACAATGACTGCACGGCCTGCCTGCAAAGCGTCATGGACGCGCTTCGCGACTGCATCAGCCCCGTCGAGCCTGATTCCCCCGATGCACAATCCGAACGCCACAGCGCTGCTCTCTCCGCGCTTCATGCCGCCGAATCCTTTCTGGCGCAGCAAGAGCAGCTCTCCCAGTGACAATACATCCTGCACGGCTTGACGAAGCACCCTGTCTCCGCGTATAATACAGGTGAATTCCCCGTTTTCTCACAATTTACACAAGCTGGAGGTTTCAAATGAAAAAGCTGCTTTCCCTGCTCTGCGCGGTGATGCTGCTGGCTGCCCTGCCGCTGTCTGCCATGGCGGACGTTGAGTATGCCGTTGCCAAGGAAGCCACAAGGATGCATTTCCCCGAGCTGACGCAATGGTCGGACGTGAAGGATGACACAGACAAGATCTCCCTGCTGGCTGCCTGCGTTCTGAACGATACGCTGGCAGGCCTGTCCGACAAGGGGTTCAAGACGGCCACTGCGGACACGATTCTCCTGATGGTCACAGTGGACATCATTACCTTCGACGTATACATCGGTTCAAGCTGCTGGCATATCGTCCCGCTGGGAAAAGAGATCACCGTGACCTACACGCCCAACAGCAACGCGGCGGTCGATCCCATCGGCTTTGCCAAGGCGATGCAATCCTATGGCGTGTATGATTCCTACCTCGTGATCAACAACAGCCATCTTCAGCGCGGCCAGCAGCTGATCGACGCTGCAAAATCGGTGGAAAGCAGCAACGACGGCGCACTCTACTTCCGCAACGCCGACAAGGTCGGGCCCTTCCGCCAGGGCCTTGCTTCCTTCAATTACCACGAGCGCGGCGGCTTCATCCGCCCTGACGGCACCACCATCTTCCCCGGCGACTGGAACGCCACGTCCTCCTTCAGCAAGGATGCTGAGCTGGGCTGGGTATATATCGGCCCCTATTCCTACGGCATGGCCTACGGCGGAAACTGGGGTCTGATCGACACGGAAGGCAACATCGTTGTTCCCATCGCCTACGAAACGCCCAACAGCTGTGAGGATGGCGTGGTGAGCATGAAGCCCAAGGGCGAGACCCGCTACACCTTCTTTGACAGCAAAATCGGCAAGACCTACACCTTCTCCGACTTTGACGCGGAGAACTGGCGCTACTCCAACGGCATGGTTGCCGTCTACAAAGGCCCCCTGAACGAAAAGGGCAATCCCGAGGGCGGCAAATGGGGCTTTGCGGATCTGGAGGGCAATGTGATCATCCCGCTGGAGTGGGATAAAGTCGGTTCGCAGTGGTATGATGGTATGATGACCGTCACCCGCGGCGGAAAGGAAGGCGTCATCGACCAGACCGGCACGATCGTCATCCCCTGCGCATGGGACAATGTCAACGAAATCAACGACGGCTACTTCCTGGTAGAGCTGGGTGACATGTACTTCGTGATTGACGCGCAGGGCAGCATCCTCAGCTCCTTCTCTGCCGGGTATGTCGTCCTGGATGATTACGGCTATGTCAGCACCTATGAGGAATTCAACAACGACGGCGCCCTGTACACCGTCAACGGCGATCTGGTACTCTCCCCCAGCTGGTACGACATCCGCGTCTACGACGGCAACACCGTGCGCGTCGGCTTCAAGAACAACGACAAGACCAAGGTATTCGGCGTGATGAACCTGACGACGCAGGAAATGATCGTCCCGCTCATCTATGAGACGCTGGACAACCCCGCCGATGACATGCGGCGCGTCAAGCTGGACGGCAAGTACGGCTACCTTGACATGGACTTCAACACAGCCATCAGCCCCCGCTATGAGGAAGCAACCGATTTCAACGGCGGCTATGCCTGTGTCAAACTGAACGGCCAGTGGTACATCATCGACAAGACCGGCGCGGTCATCTTCTGATGCAGAAGCTCTGATGCAAACAGCCCGGGCTCCCGCGTGAAACGGGAGTCCGGGCTCAGACTGTCAAAAAAGCTTCACGGGAGGTGTCGGAGGGCCCGCAGGCCCTCTGACTGTAATCGTATCGCGGGGGAGTCTTCGACTCATTTATCAGCCGCGCGGGCGGGGCGGTTTCGGCATCAGCCGAAACCATTCCTTACATTTTTCACGGCCGTCAGCCTTGGCTGACAGTGAAAAATGCCCGCTTCCGCAGAAGCGGAACCTCTTCCCCTTCTCGAAAAAGTGGCCGCAGCCACTTTTTCGACACACTGAGAGCGGGCTCTGATGAGCCCGCTCTGTGCAGGATTTGTTACAGCTCGTCTTCGGCGGTGTAGGTGGCCTCTTCGGGCTCGTATACGGGAACGTCATCGTCGCTCACGGGGGCTTCGGCGGGCTCGGCGCCCGCGGGAACCTCGTCCACCACGGAGGCTGCAGCTGCGGCTTCGGCCTCGGCTGCGTCCAGCGCATCCAGCTGACGGCGCAGCTCGGCACGCTGTGCGGCAGACAGCTTCGATACGTCGATCACGTCGTCATTCTGGAACTTGTCGCAGAATTCCTTCACGCGGCGCTTGATGTCGTCAGCCGTGTCCTGATTGGAGCGGATGGTTTCCTGCCCCTTTTCAACCAGTACGCGGGCGATGTCGCCGCCCTTCTCCACGATGGTTGCGGCTGCGCCGATGCCGCCGTATACAACACTCTTTACGATATTCTCCAGCTCATTCATTGCCATACTCCTCTCTGCCGCGGGCTCGGCCCGGGCGGTCCGTTCATCACCGATGCCGGTGCGTTCTGCTTACAGCATGTCTCATCGACAATCACAGTATACGCCCTGGCCGGGAACGCTTCAAGGGAATTTCATTAGAATATGCATAGAGAAGTCTTAAAACCGCTTTTGGGCGTACGAAAGCAGCCGGGGAGAGGATCAGAATCGCATGGCGGCTTCGGTGATGAGGTGCTCCAGCATGGCTGAGCGCGCATCGGGCTCGTGAGGAACGGCGATCCACTCCTGCCGCTCGGGCGGGGTGAGGGCACGCAGCGCATCGGAGGCGTCCTCGTCGGCGACGACAACCACCGGACGCTGGCTCATCAGGCACTGGCGCACCGCAGTGCGGAAGCGCTCGCAGGCCAGCATATCGGCACTGAGGCCACCCAGCAGCATGGGGGTATGAACATTAAGCGCGGCGAGGAGGCTCGGCGCGGCGGCTTCATCCAGCGCGCGGGGAACAATGGCGGTATCACCGGCTGCGATGCGGATGCGGAAGGGAACGTCATTGTACAGCGGGGGGGACGGGGGCACAAGCAGATGGAGCGCATCGCCGCGGACAGCGCCGTCCACCATGAAGGGCGTGATACGATAGCCTGTGGGACGGACATTGAGCGCGGTGAACAGGCGGGACGCGATATTGGCCGCGTGAATCCCGGTAAGGAACAGCTGCTGCATAAGAGCCTCCTTTGTAAATGAAAGGTTTCGGCATTGTCGCTTCTATTGTAACGGGGAAAGGAACGCTTGTCAATTCCGGAAAAGGCTGGAAGAAATGTCTTCATGTCTGTAAAAAAACCGGTTGAAAACGTGTGTAACCTTGACATCACGGGCATTTTGCAATAGAATGTATGCAGACGAATCGCGCCATTTTTAACTTGGCGCTGAACTTGAGGTGAACCATTGATGAAGCGTGTCTGGAAGTGGCTCGTGCCTGCGGTGCTGGCACTGATGATGCTCCTGTCATTGACAGGGGCGCTGGCTGATGGCGCATATGGTATGGCCACGGCGGATCAGGTCTTTGTACGCATGCAGGCCAGCAAGGATTCGGATTACTGGTTCCGTATCGACAAGGGCTTTGTCTGCGAGATCCTTGATGTGGTGACGAAGGGCGAAACAACCTGGTATAAGGTCAACAGCACCCATCCCGATCCCACCAAGGATAATACCTATATCGGCTTTATTCACGGCGATTTCTTCCGCCCCCTGACGGACGAGGAAACCACCGCTTATCTGGCAGGCCTCAATCCCGAGGCGCCCATGGAGGAGCCTACCGCGACCCCTGAACCTGATACCTGGCAGGGAACCGGTACGGCGACCATCCGCCCTTCGACGGACAGTGCCATCAGCCTGGATGGTATGTTCGACGTGGGCATCATGGGCAGCCCGACGGCCACGCCGACTGTCACGCCTGATTACTCCCCTGAGGATGAGGAGGATGCTGTGGTACCCGGCGGCGCCGGTACGGGCGGCGGCGTGGAGGATTTCGGCAGCGGCAGCATCTTTGGCGGCATGGGTGGAGCAGAGGAAGAAGGCGCCGGCAGTGACAGCACGACTGGCAGTGACAGTACCACCAGCGGCACGGAGCTGATCGCGGCGACCGGTGAGGTGACGGCCAGCGGCACCAACTTCCGCACTGCGCCCAGCCTTGACGGCGGCCTGATCGGCAAGCTGAATGCCGGTACGGTGGTGGAGCTGATCACCATTCCCGAGGCAGTTGGCCCGGACTACTGGTATCGTATCCGCTACAATGGTCAGGAAGGCTACATTCAGTCCAACTACATCCGCATTCTGACCGTAGGCTATACACCTACGCCTGCCCCCTCCAGCTATGGCTATGCCAAGCTGATGTATGACAGCGCCAACCTGCGCGACGCGCCTGCCGGTATCACCCGGGCGCAGTGGGAGGGCAAGGGCTCTCTGCTGCAGATTGTCGGCCCTGCGCAGTCCAAGAGCGGCTTTATGTGGTACCCGGTTTACTACGGCGTTGACATGAAGACCTACTACGTCCGTGAAGACGTGGTTACGCTGGTGAACGTTCCCGGCGCAGGTACGGTTGTCACGGCGACACCCGTTCCGGACAGCTCCGTCTCCTATGGCTACGTGATCACGACGCAGCCCGGTGTGAACCTGCGCCTCAAGCCTGGCGGAGAGACCGTCGCGCAGATCCCGCGCGGCGTGGTTGTGAACTGCATCGGATCCTCTGTCACGCCTGAGGGCAGCAGCTATACCTGGTATTTTGTTGAGTACAATGATCTGCGCGGTTACCTCCGCGGTGACTGCGTGCGCGTGTGCGCTGCTGACGGCGGCGAGATCGTCGCGACGCCTACCCCCGTTCCCACCGTGGCGGTGATTGATTACGGCTATATCAAGCTGGTCAAGGACAAGGTCAACTTCCGTGTACGTCCTGCGGGCACCTCGCAGGGTCAGCTGCCGCAGGATCTGATCCTGCCGGTGACCGGCCCCTCCGTCAAGAGCGGCAAGTACGATTGGTATCCTGTGCGTACCGCGGACGGCCGTACCGGTTACATCCGCAGTGACTGCATCATGGTCTGCGATGAAACCGGCAATGCCGTTACCGCGACGGCCACGCCTGCGCCCGGATCCGGTACGACCTCCGCGCCGACGCTGTCTGTCTATGGCTACATCCACATCACCGAGCCCAAAACCAACCTGCGTGACAGCGTGGATGGAGAAACCATCTATCAGCTGGAGAAGGAATCCGTCTGGCCGCTGATCGGCCTGCCGGTGACCTATAAGCAGTACACCTGGTATCCCGTGCGCGTGAACAGCTACACCGGCTTTGTCCGCGGCGACTGCGCATTCAAGCTTACTGCTGCGCAGGAGCTTGCCTATCTGCAGGGACAGGGTGTCCCCGTAGAGACGGCCACACCCGCTCCGGCCATGAGCGCCTATGTGCAGACCGTCGTTGACCACGTGAACCTGCGTGCCTCTGCCTCCCGCGATGCGGCTGCGCCCTACAACGTGCGCACCGGCACCGTGATGGCCTATAATGCCACCAAGACCGTTGGCACGTCCACCTGGTATCGCGTTGTGTACAGCAACACCGAGGTGTGGGTGCTGGGCACCTGCGTGAAGGTCATGACGCAGGCCGAGTATCAGGCATGGCTGCAGGGTACTGGCTCCGTCGCGCCCGATACCAGCGCAAATATCGGCTATCTTGTAACCATCAAGGATAATGTCAACATCCGCGATGCGGCCAACGGAACCAAGGTGATCGACCGCGTGAAGCAGGGCACCGTGCTTCCCTACTATGCCGAGGCAGTCAAGGCGGGCAACTACACCTGGTATGCCATCCGCCTGACGGACGGCACAGACGGCTTCATCCGCAGCGATATGGTGCAGAAGAGCGATGCGACCGGCAAGCCTGTGGCAACGCCGACGCCCAAGCCCGGCAGCACCGGTTCGCAGGAGGCTACCTACACCACGCTGCGTCTGGGTTCCTCCGGCGAAGCGGTAACCAAGCTGGTGACGGAGCTGATCCGCCAGGGCTATTATACCGGCAGCGTCACGAGCTACTACACCTCTGCGGTGCGCTCCGCGGTGATCGCATTCCAGGCGGCCAATGGTCTGACGGTTGACGGCATTGCCGGCAGCGCCACCCAGCATAAGCTCTATGGCACCGTGCCTCCCGGAACGGGGAATACCAGCGATCTGTCCTTCGACTTCTACCCTGTTGAGAAGATCGACTGGTATACCGGCGGTATCCAGCAGCTGTGGGCCAAGGGCGCGAACTATAAGGTCTACGACGTGAAGACAGGCATCGTCTGGTGGTGCCACCGCTGGTCTGGTTCTGCTCATGCAGACGTGGAACCCCTGACGGCGGCTGACACAGCCCGCCTGTGCCAGATGTACGGTGTGGACGACGCGCAGGAGATCTACGACAAGAACATGTGGGAGCGCCGTCCGTCTCTGGTGACCATCGGTACCCGCACTTTCGCCTGCTCGCTGGACGGCATGCCGCATAACCCCGATGGTGATACCATCAGCAACAACAACATGACCGGTCAGATCTGTTTGCACTTCACCAATTCGAAGGGCCACGAATCCGGCAAGGTCAGCTCCTCGCATCAGGAGGCCATCCAGGAGGCATACAACTGGGCAAAGGCACGCTATGGTGCGAAGTAAGCACAAAACCGTATAAAGCAGGGGCTGCTGTATGATTGACGTACAGCAGCCCCTTCAGATTGTCAAAAAATTGTTAGTTGTCTTTTGATTTGCAGCTGGGCGGCTGTCATCACTGCCGCGCAAAAATAACAAGCCACACCAACCAGCATGGCTTGCTGCTGTTGCTGAATGCTTCCATTCACCACGAACAGGCCGCAGTGATGATGGAATGTGAAGAATAGACCCTTCCCTTATATCATATGAACTGCCTTCAGCACTTTTGTGACATACATTGCAGCATTGCGGCAGAAGCATGCATGGAATCCCGCCGCCGGTTTATTATAATAAGGAAGAAACTGATGAGCGACGGAGCACCCCTATGCGCCTGAGCCCGATGAGCCCGATCGCATCTGCCGCAGCCCAGCCGATGGGAATGGCCAGCCAGACCGCCATCAGCCCGAAGGTTGGGGCGAAGGCGTATGCCAGTGCCACGCGCAGCCCCAGTGAGGTGATCGTCAGAACCACGGACATGCCTGCGCGCTCCATACCGCGCCATGTGGCGTAGAGCAGGAACAGTACGCCGATGCCGATGTAGCAAAGGCCTTCTGTGCGCAGGTAGGTCAGGCCGATGGCGAGCGCCTGCGGAGCATCGCTGTCGAGGAACAGCAGCAGCAGCGGCTTGGCGAATATGCCCACCAGCACAGATACCGCAAAGCAGAAGGCCAGCACCATGATCAGAGCCGTGCGCAGTCCGCGGCGAAGGCGCTCCTGCTGTCCTGCGCCCGCATTCTGAGCCACGAAGGTTCCGAAGCCGTTGCCGAAATCCTGTGCAGGAGCATAGGCGAAGGCGTCGATCTTCACGCCTGCCGCGAATGCAGCCATAGCCTCTACGCCGAAGGAATTGACCAGGCTCTGCACCATCAGGATGCCGAAGTTCATGATACTCTGCTGCACGCTGGTCAGGGCAGACACGGCAAAGATGCGTCTGCACAGGGCTGCCTGGGGGCGAAGATCGCCGGCGTTCGGGATGAGGTGCGGGGCGCGGAGCAGGAAGTAAGCTGCGCATACCGCCGCAGACAGAACCTGCGCAATGAGCGTAGCCCATGCCGCACCTGCAACGCCCATGCGCAGCGCCGGCACAAACAGCAGGTCGAGGCCGATGTTCGTCAGCGTTGAGAGAAGCAGGAAAAGCAGCGGGGCTGCCGAGTTGCCCACAGCGCGCAGGATAGCGGCGGCAAAGTTGTACAGGAATGTCGGCAGAATCCCTGCAAAAACGATGGACAGGTAGGCGTACAGCGCATCCTGTGCTTCGGATGGGATGTTCATCAGCGACATCAACGATGGCAGCAGCACATATGCCAAAGCTGTCAGCAGCAGTGTCACGGCGGTGATTCCCGTCAGCGCGTTGCCGACTGCGCGGCGCATTCCGGCATGGTCACCCTGGCCGTACAGCTGGCTCACAACCACGCCGCTGCCCATACAGAGCCCGGTAATGATGCTCGTCAGCAGTACCATCACAGAGAAGGCGCTGCCTACGGCTGCCAGCGCTTCCTGCCCGCAGTAACGCCCCACAACCCATGTGTCAACAAGATTGTATGTCTGCTGCAGCAGATTCCCGGCCATCAGCGGCAGTGAAAAGCGAAGCAGCCCCTGCAGGATGGGCCCTTTTGTCAGGTCCTGATGCATGGTTCATCCCTCCCGTGATGACAGTATAAAGGAAGAATGTCCCCGATGGACAGCATTCGACGGGAAAGAACAAAAAAAGTACAATCAAAAAACAATAAAAATACAGAAATGTAAGCGTTAACAATCATGAAGAAAACGTTTTCGCGAAAAACGGCAATGAATGGACTATGCATAGCAGCTGTATGGAAACGAATATTTACACTTGACAAGGGAAAAGCGTACCCATTATAATGAGAGAAACTTATCTTGAGGATAAGTAGAATTCTATTCAAGGAGGAATCCCCATGAAGAAGATTCTGGCCCTCGTCATGGCGCTGTGCATGCTGCTGTCCTGCACCGCTATGGCTGAGACGGAAGTGGCGGAGGATACGTACACCTACAATTCCTACCTGACTGCTTTCCCCACCAACTGGAATCCCCATCAGTACAAGACTGCGACTGATAGCGACGCTGTGCTGAGCTGGATCACCAGCAGCCTGTACACCTTCGACTACAACGAGACCTACGACAGCTACGCGCAGGAAGCCGTTATGGCTGCTGCCGAGCCCGTTGACGTGACTGCTGATTACGTCGGCGAAGAGTGGGGCATCGCTGAAGGCGAGACCGGCCGCGCCTGGAAGATGACTCTGCATGACAACATCCAGTGGCAGGATGGCACCCCCATCACCGCTGAGACCTATGTTGAGTCTGTCAAGCTGCAGCTGAACCCCAAGGCTCAGAACTACCGTGCTGACTCCCTGTACTCCGGCGGCTTCCGTATGGTCGGCGCTGAGGCGTATGTGAAGCAGGGCACCAACGCTGACACCATGCTGTCCACCTATGCGGACCTGCTGGGCGTTGAGACCATCGATGAAGTCATCGCTGCCATCGGCGATCAGCCCGGTTACATCAACTGGTCCTACTCCTTCGGCGACACCTACGACTTCGCTACCGGCGCCTGGACTGGCTCCGCTGCGAACGAGATCGTCGACTCCGGCAAGACCCTGAAGGAGCTGTACGACTTCTACATCACCATCGGTGACGAGTATGCCACCTGGGCTGACCAGGCCGGCATGATCGCCTACGCCGCTGATGAGCTGTACGCCAAGTACACCTATCCTGAAGTGTCCTTCGACACCGTCGGCATCAAGGCCCTGTCCCCCACCGAGGTTGTCTTCATCATGGACAACTCTCTGGAAGGCTTCTACCTGAAGTACTACCTGGACATCACTCTGGTCCATCCCGAGCTGTACAAGGCTTGCGAGACCTATGACGAGGCCACCGGCGTTTACACCAACACCTACGGCACCTCTGTCGAGACCACCATCTCCTACGGTCCCTACATCCTGGAGACCTTCCAGCTGGACAAGGAGATCGTTCTGGCCAAGAACCCCAACTGGTTCGGCTGGAGCCTGCCCGAGTATGAGAACACCTACCAGACCACTCATGTGAAGTACGTCAAGGTCGAGAACACCGCGACCGCCATGGAAATGTTCCTGGCTGGCCAGCTGGACACCATGGGCCTGAACGCTGACTACATCCGTGAGTACATCAACTCCGATTACTGCTACTTCTCCGAGGGTGCTTCCGTCTTCGCGATGGTTTTCAACCCCGATATGGAAGCTCTGACCGCCAACCAGGCTGCTGCCGGCGAGAACATCAACAAGACCATGCTGACCGTGAAGGAATTCCGTCAGGCTATGGCTCTGGGCATGGACCGCGCTGCGTTCATCCTGGCTACCTCTCCCTCCGGCGTGCCCGCCTTCGCGCTGTACGGCGATCTGATCATCGCTGACCCCGAGACCGGTACGACCTACCGCTCCACCGACGCTGCGAAGAAGACCATCGTTGAGTTCTGGGGCGTTGCTGATGAAATCGGCGAGGGCAAGCTGTACGCTACCGTCGACGAGGCCATCGACTCCATCACCGGTTACAGCCCCGAGCTGGCCAAGGAGTTCTTCAACCAGGCTTACGACAAGGCCATCGCTGAGGGCCTGATGGACGAGGACGACGTGGTCGAGATCATCATCGGCCTGCCCTCCACCTCCACCACCTACCTGAACGGCTATGACTTCATCGTGAACAACTACACCGAGCTGGCCAAGGGCACCAAGATGGAAGGCAAGATCACCTTCAAGAAGGACGATACCGTTGGTAACTCCTTCGGTGACTCCCTGTGCAACAACCAGACCGACATGCTGTTCTACGTTGGTTGGTCCGGCTCTGCCTTCGATCCCTACAACCTGTTCCAGGTGTACGTGGATTCCGCTTACCAGTACGATCCCGCTTGGGATTCCACCCAGACTGACGTGACCATCGAGCTGGACGGCGTGCCTTACACCGCTTCCGCCAAGGATTGGTTCTACATCATGAACGGCGTGGAGAAGGAAGTCACCGTGCCCGCCGGCACTGAGCTGGCTCTGGCCGTTGGCACCATGACCCTGGCTGCCGATCTGAAGACCACTCTGTCCCTGCCCTACAGCACCGATCCCGCTGAGGCTGCCAAGCGCATGACCGCTCTGGGCGTGATGGAAGGCATCATCCTGCAGAACTACAACTACATCCCGCTGGCTGGCGATGCTTCCGCCTCCCTGAAGGGCATGCAGATTGAGTACTTCATGGAGGACGAAGTGTATCCTCTGGGCCGCGGCGGCACGAAGTACATGACCTACAACTACACCGATGCTGAGTGGGACGCCTTCGTTACTGAGCAGGGCGGCATCCTGAACTACAAGTAATCAGTAGTTGAATCAAAAATCATTGTCAATTAGGTAATTGACACCAAGGCAGGGATGTCTTTACCGCATCCCTGCCTTGGGTACTGTCTGGACTCAACGCAAAATTGAGTTTTGACGGGCCAAAATCAACACATTGGAAAACCGTATCATTTCTTACGGCTGCACCTGTGACAGGGTGCAGCATCATGCGGATGAGTGTTGCCGGTGGCGGCAGGTTCGTCCTCCGCAGTCCGTCAGCTCATCCGGCAAGGAGCAGTGCATCATCCGCCTCTCCCGGATGCAGCCGTAAAAAATGGAAAGGGGTTACGGCATGGTCAAGTATGTATTTCAACGTCTTCTGCTGATGCTCATGGTATTCATGATCATCATCTCCATGTGCTTTGTGCTGGTCAAGCTCCTGCCGGACAAGCCGGCTGAGCAGTTCGGCAAGGATATGGCGCTGATCGAAATGCGCCGCGCCGCGCTGGGCTACGACAAGCCGCTGATTGAACAGTATGGTATCTTCCTGAGCAAGACGCTGTTTGGCGGGGACTGGGGCGTATCGGAAACGCTTTATCTGGGTCAGGATGTGTGGAAGGTCTTCATGATGAAGATGCCCGCCACCGTCATCGTCAACGTGTATACGATGCTCTTCTCGGTGCCGACGGGTCTGCTGCTGGGCATTTACGCGGCTTTGCGCAAGAATAAGTGGCAGGATCACTTCATCTCCACGGCTGTCATGGTTTTCGTATCTGTGCCCAGCTATGTGTATGCGTTCCTGGTGCAGTACATTCTGTGCTTCCGCCTGCAGTGGTTCCCCTTCCAGATGAAGTCGGGCTACGACTTCCTGTCCTGGGATATGTTCGTGTCTCTGGTGCCGGCCATCCTGTCGCTGAGCTTCGGTACGATCGCGGGTCTGACCCGTTACGTCCGTGCTGAGCTGACCGAGGTGCTGACCAGCGACTTCCTGCTGCTGGCGCGCACCAAGGGTCTTTCCAAGGGCCAGACCATTGTGCGTCACGCGCTGCGCAACGCCATGGTGCCGATCTTCCCCATGATTCTGGGCGAATTCATTGGCATCATGTCCGGCTCGCTGATCATCGAGCAGATCTTCGGCATCCCCGGCGTGGGCCCGCTGTATGTATCCTCGATCACGTCCAACCCTCCGGATTATAATTTCTTCATGCTGCTGACTGCGTTCTACACCCTGATCGGTCTGACCAGCAGCATCGTGGTGGATATCAGCTACGGCTTTATTGATCCGAGAATTCGAATGGGGAGTAAGAAGTAATGAGCGAAAAGAATTACAAAGACATTACAGTTACGGCCTCTGATTTCGAAATGGTTCCGATGGATGGCCGTGAGCATGACAAGAAGCTGGAAAGCAAGCCTGTTGGCTACTTCCGCGACGCGTTCAACCGTTTCTGCAAGAACAAGTCCTCCGTTGTGGCGGCGTGCATCATTCTGTTCCTGCTGCTCTACGCGATCTTCGTTCCCATGCTGTGCGAGACGACCTACAGCCTCGCGCTGACGGATACCAACTATCTGAACTACTCCAAGCTGCCCCCGAAGATCGAGGCGCTGGGCGTGGATGGCTGCAGCATCGTGACCGTCAATGAGTCCGACTATTACAAGCTGCTGGGTATTGGCGAGGAAACCGGCCTGAACCCCGTCGTGGAGATCATCAAGGGCCCCTACGATGATCCTACCGCCGGCCCCAAGAAGAAGAACCCCACCCAGTACTATGATCTGAAGGTGGACAATTACTATAATCTGGGCATGATGTACCTGACCATCTCCGAGGCTGAGTATCAGAAGATCCAGGCCTGGCAGAACGAGAACAAAATTCAGGTCATCTATCCTGCCATTACCGATGCGAAGCAGTCTGATGCGAACGTCTGGTATAAGGCAAACAAGAAGGGTGCTCCCACCATGTCCAAGGTGGACAAGGATGGCGATGGCTATCTTGACTTCACCAACATCTATCGCACCACCACGCCCAGCGACACGACCTATAACTCCCTGCGCGTACCGGGCGATACGAATCCTGATAAGCCCTATTCCTATGCCCGCGTGACCGGCACCAGCTCCGCCAAGGGCTTTGTCGTGCGTGTGAGCAAGTACAATTACTTCCAGTATCGTTATGGCTTTGAGCCGGCCTTCGTGTTCGGCACCAATGCCCGCGGTCAGGATATCTTCACCCGTCTGGCGGCCGGCGCTCGCTTCTCTTTCATGCTGGCTATCGGTATTTCCGCCATCAACCTGTTCCTTGGCGCGATCTACGGCGCGATTCAGGGCTATTACGGCGGCGCGATCGACCTGTGTATGGACCGCTTTGCTGATATCCTCAGCGGCGTACCCTTCATGGTTGTCACCACGCTGTTCCAGCTGCATCTGTCCAAGCATGTGGGGCCGATTACCGCATTGCTGTTTGCGTTCGTGCTGACGGGCTGGATCGGCATGGCTGCCCGTGTGCGAATGCAGTTCTACCGCTTCAAGGGTCAGGAGTACATTCTGGCGGCCCGCACGCTGGGTGCGCGTGACAGCCGCCTGATGTTCAAGCACATTTTCCCCAACTCACTGGGTACCATCATTACCGGCTCTGTGCTGGCTATTCCCGGCGTCATCTTCTCTGAATCCAGTCTGACCTACCTGGGCATCGTCAATCTGGAGTCCTCCACGGAGACCTCTGTGGGTACCATGCTGGCTAATGGTAAGGATTATCTGTCGACCTATCCTTTCATTATCCTGTTCCCCGCATTGTTCATCTCCCTGCTGATGATCTCCTTCAACCTGTTCGGCAACGGTCTGCGCGACGCCTTCAACCCGTCTCTGCGAGGTAATGAATGATGGAAAATAGACTCGAAAAGAAATTGCAGGTGCGCAATCTGCGGATCTCCTTCCGTACCAACGGCGGCAAGGTGCAGGCAGTGCGCAACATCAGCTTTGACCTGCACAAGGGCGAGACGCTGGCCATCGTGGGCGAATCTGGTTCCGGCAAGTCTGTGACCAGCAAGGCGGTGCTGGGTATTCTGGCCGGCAACGCCATCGTTGAGGGCGGTGAAATCCTCTACGATGGTCAGGATCTGCTGAAGATCAGCGAGGACGATTTCTACCGTCTGCGCGGCGATAAGATCGCCATGATCTTCCAGGATCCCCTGTCCTCTCTGAATCCGATCATGAAGATCGGCAAGCAGCTGACCGAGGCGATGCTGCTCAAGGGCAAGGCCCGTCAGCGTTCCTGCAAGGAGAATTTCAAGACCAAGCTGGATCAGCTGGAAAAGACCATGGCCGAGGCGAACTCTGCCAATGCCGCCAAGTCCAAGGAACAGTGCGACACCTTCCGCAAGTTCGAGGCGAAGCACACCGAGCTGGAGCAGGCGTACAACAATGCCTACGAGGCTGCGGAGGAAGCCCTTGAGGAAGTGAAGAACCTGCTCTTCCTGATGGAGAAGGATGCGTTCAAGGATGTGTCCGCCCTGCGTCAGGCGAAGGACTTTGCTCTGAACACCTTCAATCCCTATGTGGTGACCGGTGATGACGAGGCCGCGCTGAAGGCGGATGCCAATGCGCTGATGAATGACATCAAGGCGGAAATGAAGTCTCACAACTATTCTGCCACTATGTCCCGCCTGCAGAATATTCAGGTCATTCTGGAGAAGGCTGTCTCCAAGACCAAGCCTGACTTCTTCGCCATGGGTTATTTCATGGTGTGCGGCGACGGCAATGTTCCCAGCGGTACGGTGGAGCAGAATAATCAGTTCTACTTCGACTACATAGCCAAGAACTACATGGATGAGTTCGAAGAGGACATCACCAAGGCGATTGTCTGGTCCGATGAGCGCTATCTGGAAAAGCGCAAGGCCGTTGTGACTGCACTGGAAAATGCCTACGCCGATCTGGATCAGGGCACCGTGGAGAGCTTCCGTCCCTCTGTGGGGGCGCTGTGCAAGCAGGTGAACGATTCTGTCGATCCGCTGGACATCGTCAAGGACTCCGCTGCATGCACCTTTGAAGGCACGATGAAGTCCTTCCTCGCCCGCTATGACGAGGGCCTTCGTACCAACAAGAGCAAGCAGGCGAAGTACGACCGCGAGGTCCGTCAGGCAGAGAAGCGCGCTGCAAAGGGCAAGGACTACAAGGTTGCCATGCCCACCACCATTGATCTGGAGCTGGTCAAGGAGAACATGCTGGCGGCAATCCAGCACCTCAAGGATCACTACATCGAGCGCAACCAGAAGGATGCGCAGGAGAACAAGCGCGCCAAGACTGACATGATCACCGACTATCTGAAGGACAATGCCTCCGGCATGGTGCTGAAGATCACCAAGCAGGCTGCCCGCAACAAGGCGCTGAAGCTGATGGAAGAGGTCGGTATCCCTGAGCCCCGCAAGCGTTACAATCAGTATCCCTTCGAGTTCTCAGGCGGTATGCGTCAGCGTATCGTGATTGCCATCGCACTGGCGGCGAACCCGGATATCCTGATCTGTGACGAGCCCACCACTGCGCTGGACGTGACCATTCAGGCGCAGATCCTGGAGCTGATCCAGAATCTGAAGAAGAAGCGCAACCTGTCCGTTATCTTCATCACACACGATCTGGGCGTCGTGGCGAACATGGCAGATCGCATTGCGGTCATGTACGCGGGCAAGATCGTTGAGTACGGCACCTCTGAGGAGGTCTTCTACGATCCCGCGCATCCCTACACGTGGGCTCTGCTTTCCTCCATGCCCGATCTGGACAGCAAGGACAAGCTGGAAGCGATTCCCGGCACCCCGCCGGATATGCGCTACCCCCCCAAGGGCGACGCTTTTGCAGAGCGTAACCGTTATGCGATGAAGATCGATTTCGAGCGCCAGCCGCCGGAGTTCCGGGTCAGCCCCACCCACTGGGCTGCGACCTGGCTGCTGCATCCTGAAGCGCCCAAGGTCAATCCGCCCAGCGCCGTGACGGAGCGTATCGCAAAAATGAAGGCAAGAATGGAGGCGGAAAACCATGTCTGAGCAGCAGGTTCTGCTGAAGGTTGAAAACCTCTGTCAGTATTTCAAGATTAACAAGGCCGTGGATGACGTTTCCTTCGACATCAAGAAGGGCGAGGTGTTCGGTCTGGTGGGTGAGTCCGGCTGCGGAAAGACCACGACCGGTCGTTCCATCATCAAGCTCTATGACATCACCTCCGGCAACATCTACTTCAATGGCAAGCGTATTGCTGCAGGTACCGGTTCCTACCGCAATGCCATCAATGCAGCGCGTGAAGAGATGAAGACCGCGTCTCCTGAGCGCAAGGCTGAGCTGAAGGCGATTATCGCTGAGCAGCGCGAGCAGATCAAGGCTGCCAAGCGTGATCATTTCGCGAAGGAAAACCGCAGCGTCACCCAGATTCAGATGATCTTCCAGGATCCCATCGCCTCCCTTGACCCCCGTATGACGGTCTATGAGACCATCGCCGAGGGCCTGAAGATTCAGGGCGAGAAGGACAAGAGTGTCATCGACGAGAAGGTCTACAAGGTGCTGGAGCGCGTGGGTCTGGTTCGCGAGCATGCGGGCCGTTATCCCCATGAGTTCTCCGGCGGCCAACGTCAGCGTATCGGCGTGGCCCGTGCGGTTGTCATGGAGCCCGAGCTCATCATCGCTGACGAGCCCGTGTCCGCGCTGGATGTGTCCATTCAGGCACAGGTTATCAACCTGCTGAATGATCTGCGTCATGAGCTGGGTCTGACGATCCTGTTCATCGCGCATGACCTGTCTGTCGTCAAGTACTTCTCCGATCGCATCGGCGTGATGTACTACGGCAAGATGGTGGAGCTGGCGACCTCTGACGAGCTGTTCGCTCATCCGATGCATCCCTATACCAGGGCGCTGCTGTCTGCCATTCCGCTGCCTGATCCGGCGTACGAGAAGAATCGCGTGCGTGAGAAGTATAACCCGCTGGAGGCCCACGATTACACGGTGGACAAGCCCCGCATGCGCGAGGTAACCCCGGGTCACTTCGTGCAGTGCAATGACGCGGAGTTTGCCAGGTATCAGCAGGAGCTGAAGGCGTAACCTATTGTGCAACCATGGCTCCGGCTGTGGTTGCACTTTGCCATTCAAGGAGTCTGCATGAAGGTATTTAACAAAAATACGCTGATCGTCTGCATCGTACAGGCGGTAATCGCGCTGGCAATCGCGACGGCTGTGGCGTATGCGCAGGGCTTTGCGCCTTCGCAGGAAGCTATGCTCTGGTGCCGGCATTTCAGTGACGGCATGTTCGTCGCGGCGATGATGCTCGGCGGTCTGGGCGCGCTCATCTGGGTTTCTTCCACGGGCTTTTTTGACATCTTCAGCTATGCGTTCAGCAGCCTGCTGGTGCTGTTCTCTCCGATGAAGCATGCAAAGGAGCATAAGCACTACTATGAACACAAATGCGAGCGTGAGGCAAAGCGCGAAGGCAAGGCAGGCCCGGGATCGATGCTGATTGTTGGTCTGTGTTGTCTGGCGCTGTCTCTGATTCTGCTGGTGCTTTACTATCAATTAGGAGGCGTATGAACATGAATAAGATCCTCTCCACCACCAAGGCTCCTGCTGCCATCGGCCCTTACAGCCAGGGCGTGCAGGCCGGCAACACTGTATATGTCAGCGGTCAGCTGTGCTTCATTCCCGAGACCGGCGAGCTGCTGGAGGGCACCGTGGGTGAAATGACCACCCAGTGCATGAAGAATATCGAGGCGAT
Source organism: Clostridia bacterium (assembly GCA_017465155.1). Lineage (GTDB taxonomy): Bacteria > Bacillota > Clostridia > Christensenellales > Aristaeellaceae > UBA11524. Next base: position 1,870 of record JAFTWV010000027.1, on the reverse strand, counting down.
CCTGGCCGAGGCTGGCTGCACGCTGGCTGATGTGGTCAAGACCACCATCTACCTCAAAGACCTGAACGACTTTGCCGAGGTGAATGCGGCTTACGGCGCGTTCTTCCCCAGCAATCCCCCTGCCCGCGCCTGTGTGCAGGTGGCCAAGCTCCCCCGTGACGGTAAGGTCGAGATCGAAGCGATCGCGGTCAAGGCATAAGGAAAATCATAAAGAGGCAGGAGTATCCTGCTTGGGGGGAAAGGAGGCAGGTGTAATGGGCAAGCGAATTCTGCTCGTTCATGATATGACGGGCTATGGCAAGGTCGCTATGGCGGCAATCATGCCTGTGCTGTCCCACATGGGGCATCATATCTATACCTTGCCGACGGCCATCGTCAGCAATACCCTCGATTATGGACAATTCGAGATCCATGAGATGACGGACTATATGCGGAATACCCTGCAGGTATGGAAAAACCTCGGATTCTCATTCGAGGCGGTCTCCACGGGGATGATCTTCTCCGAGGAGCAGGCTGCGCTGGTATCGGCCTTGTGCCGGGAGTCGGCGGAAAAGGGATGTCTGGTGTTCGTTGATCCTGTCATGGGCGACGAGGGGAAGCTGTACAACGGAGTGACGGATGCCACCGTCGCCCACATGCGCGCCATGGCCTCTGTTGCGGATTACATCATGCCCAACTACACCGAAGCGGCGTACCTCGCAAATGCGCCAATCAAGGAAGACCTGACCCGCCCGGAGGCGAATGAGCTGGTTGACGCGCTGCGGCAGATGGGAGCGAAATCTGTGCTGATCACCAGCGCGAAGGTAGAGGGCACATACTGTGTCGTAGGCTATGATCATGCGGCAAATGAGCGCTTCCTGCTGCCCTTTGAAATGGTTCCGGTGTTCTTTTCCGGCACAGGCGACATCTTCAATGCGGTCATGACCGGTCATGTGCTGGCAGGCGAGCCACTTCAGGCAGCAATCCAGAAGGCTATGGACGCCGTTCGCGTGATGATTCTGCGCAACAAGGATAACGAGGATCACTACGTGGGCATTCCCATCGAGACCTGCCTGGAGGTGCTGAGCTGATGCATCTGCTTCTGCCGGAGGAGCCTGCAGATGCGGTGGTGTATCTTCCCGGTGACGCGGAGCAGGCAAAGGCTGTTCATGCCCTCATGACCCGCCCGGCGGTATTGGTCAGCCTGCCGGCGGACTGGAACTGCGATTTGTCCCCGTGGAGCGCACCGGCGGTATTCCGGGCAGGGGAGGACTTTTCTGGCGGCGCGGCTGCGTACCTTGAGCGTCTTCTGGCAGAGGTCATCCCGGAGGCTGAAGCAGCGGTGCCGTTTCCGCTGCGCCGGAGATACATTGCCGGGTACTCGCTGGCAGGGCTGTTTGCCATGTGGGCCGCGATGCAGACGGATTGCTTCTGCGGTGCGGCAAGCATGTCCGGCTCCCTGTGGTATGACGGCTTTTTGGAGTGGACGCAGGGGAAGAAAATGCATGCGAACCATGTGTACCTGTCCGTAGGTGATCGTGAGGCCCGGACGCGTAATGCGCGCATGGCCAGCGTAGAGGAGTGTACCCGTGCAATGGCAGCGCAGCTGGAAATGAGCGGTATACGGACACACTTTGCACTGGAAGCCGGCGGGCATTTCGACGGCGTTTCTGCACGAATTGCCAGGGGAATCGACTGGATCATTGCACAGCAGCCTGCGGATGCATGAATGCCGCGGGCTGCTTTTTGCGGATTCTTCACGGAAAGTTAGGGAAAAAGGGTTGCAAAAAGAGCATAGAGGACTTCTAATTGAAGTTGCTGAGACAACAAAAAGGAAGTCGAACTATGCTCCAAGAACAGGATATCGGAATACAGATCAAATGTCAACAGT
>JAFTWV010000003.1 GCA_017465155.1 Clostridia bacterium | reverse complement strand
TTGACATTTGATCTGTATTCCGATATCCTGTTCTTGGAGCATAGTTCGACTTCCTTTTTGTTGTCTCAGCAACTTCAATTAGAAGTCCTCTATGCTCTTTTTGCAACCCTTTTTCCCTAACTTTCCGTGAAGAATCAAATTAGAGTTGTAAATCACAATCTGTCTTTCCGGAATATCTGAAAGAGCGCATTTACGCACCAGCTTGAGAGCGGTGTGCAGGTGCGCTCTTGTCTATGCATCTGCGGCGGCTGTCCGGTCAAATGAAAAGCAGGGGTGCTTCCACGTGGAGAGCACCCCTGCGGCAGGTATAACGTTTGCTTATGCGTTGAGCTTGATCCGGGCGTTCTTGTTCAGGACGGTCTTCGTCAGGAACAGCACCAGGAATGCGGCAGCGGCCACCACGCCAGCAATCACCGCGATGGGATAATAGGTAGACATCTGCCAGCCCAGAGCAGTCCACAGCAGGCCCAGACACTCCGGCGCAGAGACGAAGTAGGTCACGGACACGGCGGACATGAACGTTGCAGGAACAGCAGTGAGGAGATAGTTCTTCTTGTTCTGCCACAGGTACACGGACGCAGCCCACAGGGCGATCATCGCCAGCGTCTGGTTGGACCAGGAGAAGTAGCGCCACACCATGGAGTAATCCACATGGCACACCACAACGCCAATGCCCAGCAGGCAGACGGTCAGGAGCAGGCGGTTCTTGATCGGCTTCTGGTCAAACTTGAACCAGTCGGCAAGGGTCAGACGGGCAGAGCGATAAGCGGTGTCGCCGGAGGAAATGGGGCACACGATTACGCCCAGCAGCGCCAGCACAGCGCCGATCTTACCCATGGTGGTCTGGCAGATGGAATAGACGACTGCGGGTACGCCGCCGCCGGCCGCCAGCAGAGCCTGAGAGCTTTCGTAGCAGGTAACGCCGGCAGCACACCAGACCAGCGCAATCACACCCTCGGCGATCATGGCTCCATAGAACACCAGACGGCCGTGCTTTTCAGACTTGCAGCAGCGGGCCATCATGGGGGACTGGGTCGCATGGAAGCCGGAGATGGCGCCGCAGGCAATGGAAATGAACATGAAGGACCAGATAGGCGTGCCCTTGGGATGCAGGTTGCTGAAGTTATTCCACAGCTCGGGCATCACGAACTTGCCTGAGAACAGCATCGAGCCGCCTACGCCCACAGCCATGATCATCAGGCAAACACCGAAGAGAGGATACAGCTTGCCGATGATCTTATCAATGGGCACGAAGGTTGCGATGAAGTAGTACACGATCACGACCCACATCCAGAAGGTGGTATTGAACACCTCAGGGGTCAGCATGGCCAGCAGGTCAGCGGGGCCCTTGGTGAACACCACGCCGCACATCACCAGCAGAATCACGGAGAACACGCGCATCACGTTCTTCATGAAACTGCCCAGGTACATGCCGGTCAGCTCGGAGATGCTGGCGCCGTTGTGACGCATGGACATCATGCCGCACATATAATCGTGCACAGCGCCGGCGAAGATACAGCCGAAGACGATCCACAGATACGCCACCGGGCCGAACAGTGCGCCGCCCAGCGCGCCCAGAATGGGGCCGGTGCCGGCGATGTTCAGCAGCTGGATCAGGAACACCTTCCAGGTGGGCATGGGCACATAGTCAACGCCGTCGTTGACCTTATAGGCCGGAGTTTCGCGGGTATCGGGACCGAAGGCACGGTCTACGATCTTGCCGTAAACAAGGTAGCCGACGATCAAAAGAGCGATACATGACAGGAATGTGACCATAGAATATCCTCCCTTTTCCAACGAGCAGACATAACATCTGCAATTTATGGGAAATTATACACCATTTTGACTAAAAATGCAACCCATGAAGCAAATTATCAAACAAAGAAAAAACTTGCGCAAAACATGCAGACTGGTGTACAATAGAAAGGTATATCGAGCAACGGGAAATCACCCGGTTTCTGATGACTGAAAGGGGAGAACCCATATGACAAAGTTTGAAATGGAACTGCTGGATCTGCTCAAGGAGGACTGCCGGCTGCCGCTGGAAAAGCTGGCAATCATGCTCGGCAGCACCACGGTGGAGGTCGCTGAGACCGTCGACCGCCTGGAAAAGCAGCGTGTGATCCTGCATTATGCGCCGACTATTAACTGGGACAAGACGGACCGTGAGCGTGTGGAGGCCATGATTCAGGTGAATGTGACGCCTCAGCGCGACAAGGGCTTTGACGAGGTGGCAGGCCGTATCTACCGCTTCGAGGAGGTCAAGAGCGTGTACCTGATGAGCGGCGGCTATGATCTGCTGGTGCTGGTGGAAGGCCGCAACCTCAAGGAGCTCGCGCTGTTTGTTTCCTCCAAGCTCAGCGCACTGGAACAGGTGACTGCTACACACACCTGCTTCGTCCTCAAGCGCTACAAGGAGGACGGCATTATCTTCGAAGGCGACAAATTTGACAACAGGCTGGTGATTACTCCGTGAATTACGATCGCTATATCAATCCTGACATTGCTGCTGTTCCCCCCAGCGGCATCCGCCGTTTCTTTGACATCGCGGCTACGATGAAGGATGCCATTTCACTGGGCGTGGGCGAGCCTGATTTTGTGACGCCCTACCACATCCGCAACGCCGCCATCAACTCCATCACCGATGGTGAGACACAGTACACCGGCAACCGCGGCACACCGGAGCTGCTGGAGGAAATCAGCTGGTATCTGGAGCACCGCTACGGCACGAAGTACAATCCCAAGACGGAAATCATGGTCACGGTTGGTGCATCCGAGGCCATTGATGTGGCGCTGCGTGCACTGATTTCTCCTGGCGACGAGGTGTTGGTGCCTGAACCTTCCTATGTGTCCTACAGCCCCAGCGTCATCTTTGCCGGAGGCAAGCCCGTGGGCGTTGTGACCACTGCGGAAACGGAATTCCGCCTGACGCCCGAAGCCCTGCGTGCATCCATTACGCCCCGCACCAAGTTCCTCATCCTGCCGTATCCCAACAACCCCACCGGCGGCATCATGGAGAAGGAGGATCTTGAAAAGATTGCTCAGGTCGTTCGCGAAAAGGAGCTCATCGTCATTTCCGATGAGATTTATTCCGAGCTGACCTATGGAGGCAAGCAGCATGTGTCCTTTGCTGCCATCCCCGGCATGTGGGACTACACCATCACCCTCAACGGCTTCTCCAAGGCTTTTGCCATGACTGGCTGGCGCGTCGGCTATGCCTGTGGCCCGGAAGAGCTGATCTCTGTGATGCTCAAGATTCACCAGTATGCCATCATGTGCGCCCCCCGCATGGGCCAGGTGGCTGCGCTGGAGGCCCTGCGCAGCGGCAGAATGACGGACTATGAGGACGTATGCCGCATGCGCGAGAGCTACGACCGCCGCCGCCGCCTGATGGTGGAGGGCTTCCGTGCGATGGGTCTGGACTGCTTCGAGCCCCGCGGCGCGTTCTATGTGTTCCCCAGCATCAAGCCCACGGGCCTGACCAGTGAGGAATTCTGCAACCGCCTGCTGAAGGAATACAAAGTCGCCTGCGTTCCCGGCACTGCCTTTGGCGCCTGCGGCGAGGGTCACATCCGCTGCTCCTACGCCACGGGCATTGACAAGCTGAACATCGCGCTGGAGCGGATGGAGGCCTTCGTCAAGAGCTTGAAGTGACCGGATGTACCGGGATGGATCTGCACATGTGATACGTCATATGTGCAGTGACCGGACAAAAGCTTTGGAGGTACACCCATGCGAAGAATACCCCTGCTGCTGGCACTGCTGGCGGCGCTTGTGCTGATCCTGCCTGCCGCTGCGGAGGAGGAGGATCTGTCCCTGATGGACATCCTTGCGGGCGCTGACCCGAATGTCGTGACGGACATCTTCATTCCTGCGCCGCAGGATGCGGAGGACGCGGTGGAGGTTGGCCCGTCGGTCAAGAGCATTTACGAAGCGGATGGCTCTGTGCTCATCACCATCACGGCAACGGGCGATTTCACCGTCGGCGGAGACAGCCGCAAGTCAACCAGCATCTGGGAGACTGAGCTGAATAAGCACGACGGCGATCCCAACTTTGCCATGGCAAACATTCGTGACATCCTGCTGGCGGATGACCTGACCATCGTCAATTTTGAAGGCACGCTGACAGAGAGTACCTACATCCCTGCCAGTAAGAAGGAGAATCAGTTCCTTTTCAGCGCACCGCCCAGCTACGTGTCGATGCTGACGGAAAATGGCGTCGAAGCCGTGTCACTGGAGAACAACCATGTGCTTGACCACGGTCAGGAGGTCTGGGATGAGACCAAGGGACATCTGCAGAATGCTGGCGTGGTGTGGTCAGGTGACGGCGAATTGGGCGTGATCGAGGTCAAGGGCGTGCAGATTGCCATGCTGTCCTATCTGTGCATCGACCGTTACGAGCAGCTGTGGGACAAGGTGCCTGCTGACATCAGGGCGGCCAAGGAATTCTATCCCATCGTGATCGTCAGCTTCCACTGGGGTAATGAAAAGGACTATTCTCCCACGAATAATCAGGTCAAGATGGGCCGTTTGGCGGTCGATGCAGGAGCAGACCTTGTGCTGGGCCATCACAGCCACCGCATCAATCCCATTGAGCAGTACAAGGGCGTATACATCTGTTACAGCCTTGGCAACTTCTGCTTTGCGGGCAACTCAAAGCCCAGCGACATGTCCTCCTACCTGTTCCAGACTCGCTTCCGCATCAAGGACGGCGTGGTTACCAACGAGGGCTTCCGCATCATTCCGATCCGTATTTCTTCCCGCACGGACCGCAACGACTTCATCCCTACCGTGCACACCAAGGAATCCTCCATTGACAGTATTCTGTCAACCCTCAAGGAGAATGGCCGAAAGCTGACATACGCGGTTGATTCCTATCCGCTGGAGTGGGGAGCGCAGTAAAACTGCATATCCGGACTGCCGTGCAGCGTGCATGGCAGTCTGTTTTTGTGCAATAAAAAAGAACCCGCACCGTACAGCCGGATCGCGGTACGGGCGGGATTCAGGACGGGAGCATCAGTTGAGAAGAGAAAAGGTTGTGTCGATGACATGCCACATGCCGTTCAGCTTGACTGTAGCAAAGCCGCCGCAGAACTCCGTTGCCCGCTCATACATGGGGGACATAATCGTTCCCTCCGTGTTGATGAAGAAGCAATGATCGTTCAGGTAATTGAGAGCGAAGCCTTCTTTGAAGGCGTAGGCAGAGGTGGAAAGGGGCGGGATAGCCATGCTGCCGGTTTCATCGGCATAATATGCGTGTGCGCTTGTGTGGACGAAGATCAGGCCTTCGGAGCATACGGGATCGATGTTGGTCATGCCGGTCATCAGCAGACGGTTGGAAGCAGCGTCGTACAGGTCGTAGTTGCCCCGGTAGCCGTCATATTCGATGCGCCACAGGGATTCGCTGCCCTCTACGGCAACGATGTTTTTGTGGCTGAAGCTGCCGTAGTCAAGGATGTATTCCCCGACCGGCATCCCGTTGCAGCTTACGCGGAACTTGCTCTGATAGGCGGTGGAGATATCCTCGATGGTGAACAGAGCGGCAGAGGGATATTCCGGCGTGACGGCATTGCCGGCGGTATCAATGTAGGAGTCCTTTCCTATGTAGGCGACGCCGTTTTCAAAGTCGCCTGAAGTGCTGAACTGATAGTCGATGACCAGTGTGCCGGTTTTGTCAATGTAGCCCCATTTGAAATCGGCGTTCTGAACCGCGGCGAGTCCCTCGCTGAAGTTTGACGTGTATTTCCACTGATAATCAAGGACAAGCGCGCCTGTGGTATCGATGAAGCCGCGAAGGCTGCCGTTGCTCACGGAAGCCAGGCCTTCGCTGAAGTCGGATGCGCTTTGGAACACTGCGTCGATGGCGATTTCGCCCTTCGTGTTCACATAGCCGTAGAGGCCATTCGGCGCCTGAAAGCGAGCCAGCCCCTCCTCGGTGAAGGCAGCTACGCTGTCCGCATAGCGGAAATCCAGCATGCTGCCGGCCAATGCAGGCGCAGACATTGTCAGGATAAGCAGCATGCAGCAGAGGATGGAAGCCAGCATCTTTTTCATATAAGTCTCTCCTTGCAGAGTTTGTTATTCTGATGATACAGTCTGCGGTATGGTTTGTCAAGGCATTGATTGCTGCGGCAGCCGTCGGCAACATCCGTATTGCCGTCAGTACGAAACCGTGGTATAATACTGTATAGGTCAAACGAAAGAAGGATCGCCGCATGAATGCACAGCATCTGATCAAGGCCTGCCGCAGCGCGGGCATCGATTTCTATACCGGCGTGCCGGACTCCCAGCTGGCGGGTCTGTGCGATACGCTGTATGCCACCTTTGGTGTGGACGGCGCGCAGCATATTGTCGCGGCCAACGAAGGCAATGCCATCGGCTTGTGTGCAGGGCATTATCTGGCCACGGGCCGTCCGGCACTTTGCTATATGCAGAATTCCGGCCTGGGCAACGCCGTCAATCCTCTTGCCTCCCTGATGGACGGGCAGGTCTATGCCATGCCCTGTCTGCTGGTGATTGGCTGGCGCGGCGAGCCTGGCGTAAAGGATGAACCCCAGCATGTCAAGCAGGGCGAGGTCACCCTCGGCCAGTTGGAGCTGCTGGATATCCCCTATATGATTCTCAGCAAGGAGACTGCCGAGACGGATTTCGATGCGGACTTTGCAGCGCTTTGCAGCCATCTGCGTGAAGGGAAGACTGCGGCGATTGTCGTTCGCAAGGGCGCGCTGACCTGCCCGGAGAAGCCTGTATACCGCAATGAACGGAAAATGTCCCGTGAAGAGGCGCTGGGCTGCATTGTCCGGCATGGCGGAGAACAGGATGTGTTTGTCTCCACCACCGGCAAGCTCAGCCGCGAGCTGTTTGAACTGCGGGAAGCGCAGGGCCAGGGACACGAGAAGGACTTCCTGACAGTAGGCAGCATGGGCCATGCATCCATGATTGCCCTGGGCATTGCGCTGGAAAAGCCCGACCGCCGTGTCTGGTGCCTTGACGGCGATGGCGCCGCGCTGATGCATCTTGGCGCAATGGCGGTTGTCGGCCAGCGGAAGCCTGCCAACATGGTGCATGTTGTCATCAACAATGCCGCTCATGAGACCGTCGGCGGCATGCCCGTCTGCGAGGGTGCGCTGGATGTGACAAAGGTCGCGCAGGCAGTCGGTTATCCTCATGTGTACCGCGCGGACAGCATGGAAGCGCTGGATGAAGCGGTATCTGCTGCGCTGAAGACGAATGATCTTGCGCTGGTGGAGGTCATGTGCGCCGTGGGCTCGCGCGCTGATCTTGGCCGTCCCACCACCACGCCTGTTGAGAACCGTGATGCGCTGATGGGCCATATCGGAAGCTGCGTGCTTCATCATAACCTTGGAGGAATGGATGCATGATCGCGCTGCTTCTGAATTCCGGTCTTGGCTCCCGTATGGGGGATGAGACCCGTGAGCATCCCAAATGCATGACTGTCATCCGCGATGGGGAGACGATCATTTCCTGGCAGGTGAAGCTGCTGGAGCAGGCAGGCGTGACGGATGCGGTCGTTACCACGGGACATCTGGCGGATATGCTGCAAGCGTATCTCCGCAGTCTGGATACACCTATCCGCTTCCATTTTGTTCATAATCCCCGTTACCGGGAAACAAACTATATATACAGCATGTACCTTGCGCGGGAGCTGCTGGTCGGGCAGGATGTGCTGTCACTGCACGGTGATCTGGTGATGCATCCGCAGGTCATGGCGATGCTGACAGCGTCGCCCGTGAGCGCCGTGACAGTCGATACTACGCTGCCGCTGCCGGAGAAGGACTTCAAGGGCCGGCTCCATGACGGCCGCATACAGGAAATCGGTGTGAATGTATTCGGCCACGACTGTGTGGAGCTGCAGCCTGCATATCTGTGGAAGCAGCAGGACTTCTCCGGGTGGATGCAGGAAATCAACCGCTTCATCATGGAAGGCAATGATCGCTGTTATGCGGAGAACGCCTTCAATGCAGTGTGGCAGGATATCCCCCTGTATCCGCTTGATGTGAAGGGGCTGCTGTGTGCAGAAATCGACAATCAGCAGGATAAGGAATACGTCAGCAGGCGCTTTACAAAGGAGATTGACGCATGAAGCAGGTGTATATTTGCTTTTCCACGGATATCATCCATAACGGCCATCTGTCCATATTGAAGAAAGCTGCAGAGCTGGGCGAAGTGACGGTGGGCATCCTGACGGACGAGGTAGTTGCCAGCTACAAGCATTATCCGCTGATCCCGCTGGATGAACGGATTGCCATGTTCGAGAGCCTGAAATACGTCAGCCGTGTGGTGGTGCAGGAGGCTCTTGATTATACGGACATCCTGAATGAGCTCAAGCCGGATATCGTCGTTCATGGGGATGACTGGCTTGTGGGCTATCAGGCCAATATCCGGGCCCGGGTGATCGAAACGCTCAAGGGCTGGGGCGGTGAGCTGGTGGAGTTTCCCTATACCCACACGCCTACGGAGGAGACGCTGTCCAATCTGGATGCGCTGCTGTCCCTGCCGGAAACACGCCGCAGCCGTCTGCGCAAGCTTCTTGCCTATAAACCCTGCCTGAGCGTCTGCGAGGCGCACAACGGAATTACTGGTCTCATTGTCGAAAAAACTGCTGTGGATACGCCTGATGGCCGCCGACAGTTCGACGCGATGTGGGTGTCCAGTCTGTGCGATTCTACGGCCAAGGGTAAACCTGATATTGAGCTGGTAGACATGACCAGCCGCCTCAAGACCCTTGAGGAAATCATGGAGGTAACGACCAAGCCCATTATTCTGGACGGCGATACGGGCGGACAGGTAGAGCACTTCGTCTACAATGTGCAGACCCTTGAACGTATGGGTATCAGCGCCATTATCATTGAAGACAAGAAGGGCCTGAAGAAGAATAGTCTTTTTGGCACTGGCGTGGGCCAGCAGCAGGATTCCATCGAAGGCTTCTGTCAGAAGATCAGCGCGGGCAAGAACGCCCAGAAGACCCGTGATTTCATGATCATCGCCCGCTGTGAGAGCCTCATTCTTGAACAGGGGCTGGAGGATGCGCTGACGCGCTGCCATGCCTATGTGGCTGCAGGTGCAGACGGCGTGATGATCCATTCCAAGGCGAAGACGCCGGACGAGGTGTATGCCTTCTGTGCTGCCTTCCGCGAAAAGGATGCAAAAACGCCCATCATCGTCGTTCCTACAACCTATAACGGCGAAACCGAGGAGCAGCTGGCAGCCCACGGAATCAACGTGGTCATCCATGCCAATCATCTCATCCGCAGCGCCTTTCCGGCGATGCAGGCCACGGCCCGCAGCATTCTGGAAAACGGCCGCAGCAGGGAGGCGGATCGGCTGTGCATGTCCATCAAGGAGATCCTGACGCTGCTGCCGAACAGATAACGTGTGTTTCGAAATTCACCAGAATGCATTTTCGGCATTTTTTCCTGCACTTCAGCGTCTTCAAAACTCGATTTACCCTGAGACCGGACATGCTGCCGGCTGGAATCCGATATACAAAAGAAGCTGCCGCACAACAAGCGACAGCTTTTTTCCGTTATCCGAATATGATCTGCCCGATCCTTGCGGCGGGGCTCTGCATGGTGCAGCCAAGCTGCTGTACTGCGCTGATTCTGCGCAGCTTCGGTTGATGCTCTGTGGATAAGTATCCGTCGATGGTTCGGCGGGCATCGCCGGGCAGCAGGCTGCCGTAGGATTCGCGGAACATCCGTGTATGGCGATAAGTCAGACGGATTCGTTCCCGGGCGCGGGCAGGAGCAGTCAGGGCGGACAGGCTCCGGCGCAGCAGTCCGTACCGGCTCGCGCCCATGACGTTTGTGCCGTGCTGCCGGTAATCGGCCAGCTGCGTGTCCAGAAATACGATCTTCCCGAAGGCTGCTGCCGTCAGTGCAATGAACCAGTCGTGCATGTACAGCTGGTTTGGCTGTGCATGAGAGACAACCAGCTTGCGCAGGGCTGCGTTCATCAGGCAGGTGCAGCCCGTCACGTTGTTCTGCACCAGCAGCGGGGGGAGTGCAGTTGCGCCGCCATCCCAGCCCTGATGGGCAAAAAAACTTGGATGCAGCAGGGCTCCGCCAGCGTCAGTCACGCAAACGTCATGGTGTACCAGCAGCGGGGTTTCTGCGCCGCATTGTGTCTCGGCTTCCTGCATGGCGGACATGCACCGGGCGAGCTTGTCGTCATGCCATATATCGTCCTGATCGCACAGCGCAGTATAAGGCGCGTCGTCCTGCGCCATGAGGGAGAGAAAATTGCCAATGGCGCCGAGCTGTTGTCCCTGTATGGCAGCCGGACGAAAACGACTGTCGGCTGCGGACACGGTGGTCAGGAGAACAGGTGTATCATCCTGGGAGCCGTCATCCTGCCATAGGACGCGGAAATCCGCCATTGTCTGCGCCTGCAGGGAGGCAAGCTGCGCGCTCAGGTGTGTCTGCCCGTTATAGGCAGCCAGCAGGATGCTTACCATTTCCAGCCCCACTTGTTGAAATACTTGATGCTGCTGGCGATGTGGTGCATTGCGCTGACAAATTCCTTGCTGCTGGCGCGCGCCCAGTCATGGGTGATGGTCATTTCAGGATGATAGACGATGTTGCCCAGACGCAGCGCGCGGCGGGAGATGTCGCTGTCCTCATGATAGAGGAAGAAGCGGGGATCAAAGCCCTCCAGCTGGCGCAGCAGCCCCGTACGGATCAGCATGAAGCTGCCGGTGGCAAATTCCACGCAGGTCGGCACGCTGATATGGTTGTTGCGCAGGGTATATTCGCTTCTCCATGCCTGGAATGGGCCGGGGAGCTTTTCGAACTTGCCGCCCATCAGGTAGCGCAGCGTCGGCGCACGCTTGGGCAGGAACTGCTCCGTGCCGTCTGTGTTGAAGACGCGGGGGGTCAGGATGGCACAGTCCCGGTTGACCTCCATGTACTGAACCATGCTGCTCAGGAGCGTGGAATCGAAGGTCACGTCCGGATTGCAGATGAGATGGTACTGGCTGCGCAGCTCAGGGATGACGGCGTTATGACCGCCGCCGTATCCGAGGTTCTTTTTCTGTGCGCGGTACTGGATGCCCGGGCACTGCCATTGCAGACGCTGGCAGATGGCGTCGCCGGGCGCGTTGTCGACAATGTAGAGGTCCAGCGGGATGTCACTGTCCTGAAAGCACTGCACGGTGCGCATCACCTGTGTGCCTGAGTTGTACAGCACGATGCATGCAGAAAGGATCGGTTCGGTGAAGATCGGCATATACGGCCTCCTGTGCATTGGTCACATGACCATTTTAACCCGAAATACAGGATTTGTCCACAAAAGAGTGGAAATTTATCGGCCAAAATGATATACTGTTACAGTTACATTGATATTGGCATGCAGAGGGAGGCCGCTATGGACATCAAGACGCTCAACAACGACAGTGCCAGCCCGCTTTACCGGCAGCTGATGCAGCGCCTGCGGGGCGATATTGCCAGCGGCGTGTATCCGGCTCACAGCCGTATTCCTTCTGAGCAGGAGCTGTGCACGGCTTATCAGGTCAGCCGCGTGACGGTACGCAAGGCGCTGGCTGAACTGACACGCGAGGGTCTCCTGCGCCGCATGCAGGGCAAGGGAACATTTGTCTGTGCGCCGCGGATCCGCAAGAACCTGCGGGATGTGACCAGCTTCCATGATGCATGCCGCGTGATGGGCTGTACCGCCGGCACGAAGGTGATCAGCGCTCAGATTGTCCCTGCGGAGGATGAAATCCGTGAGGAGCTGCTGCTGGAGGGCGACAAGGTGGTGGAAATCGTCCGGCTGCGCCTTGCAGACGCGCAGCCCGTGATGCTGGAAACCAATCGCTTTCCCCTGACCTATGACAGCCTGATCCGCGAGGATCTGACCGGCTCGCTGTATGCGCTGCTGGAGGTGCGCGGCGTGGAGGCTGCCAACGGTATCCATGAGGTCAGCTTGTGCTATGCTACACCTGCGCAGGCGCGGCTGTTGGGCGTGAATCCCGGTGACGCGCTCCTGCAGCTGGATCAGGTGATCTATGACCAGCATGGCGCGCCGCTGCATACATCCCATCAGGTGATACGTGGCGACAGGTTTACATTCAGGATCTGATCCTGAGGAAAGGTTATACAAACAATATGGCAAAATTTGCAGTGTTTATTGATCTGGAAAACTGCGGCGCGAAGGTGGAGACGCTGGATTCGGTGCTGGAAAAGGTCAAGATCCGCGGCGATATCCTGCTGGGGAAGGTTTATGGCTACACCGACCGCTTTTCCGACCTCAAGGAGGTGCTGCTGAGCAATACCTTCACGGTGGTGCCGTCGCTCCGTTATGGCATCGCCCAGAAGAACAATGCCGATATCCAGCTGGTCATCGACGCGCTGGAGGTCGCCTACACCAATGAGCGTATCGACAGCTTCTGCATCGTGTCCGGTGACAGCGATTATGTGCCGCTGGTGGGCAAGCTCAAGTCGATGGGCAAGTTTGTGCTGGGCATCAGCCGCTCGGAGGCAGCCAGCAATATTTTTATCAACGCGTGCAATGAGTTCCAGTTCCTTGAAGGCGTCAGCCGCAAGGCTACCACGCCTGCCCGCAAGAAGCAGCGCGGCGGCAATGCGTCGGAGGAAACGGTGGATGAAGCGGAGCTGAACAAGCTGGTTGTGTCCATCATTGATGAATCCTCCGGCATGGATGAGATGTATGCAAGCGAGCTCAAGGGCGTACTGACCCGTCTCCGCCCGGACTTCAACGAGAAGGCCTACGGCTGTGCATCCTTCTATAAGCTTCTGACGAAGCTGTCGGCGAAGTTCGGTGATATCCATGTCAAGAACGTGAACTTCAATGTGATGGTGAGCCTGAACGCCGCGATGGAGGGCGCGGAGACGCAGCCGCAGCTGACCCGCGAAAACTGGCGCGAGGCCTTTGCCGCCCAGCTGCAGGCCTATAAGGAGGGCGGCTTCGAGCGTGTCAACCCGTCCATTCTCAAGGCCGATATCCTGACAACTTATCCGGACTTTAACGAACGTGCCATCGGCTTCAAGCGCTTCTCCGATGTGATGAAGCAGCTGGAGAAGGATGACCTCGTAGTCGTGGAGATGGATGAGCAGAAAACGATGCTGATCAAGCTGCTGTGATGAAGGAGAGATATCCATGAACGCAGGAATGAACCGTGTGCAGGCACTGTCTGCGCTGATGCACTACAACAAGGAGCCCTTTCATATTCAGCATGCACTGACGGTGGAGGCCGTGATGCGCTGGTACGCGGAGGATCAGGGCTGCCAGGAGGATGCGGAATTCTGGGGGCTGGTAGGCCTGCTGCATGATATTGACTTTGAAATGTGGCCGGAACAGCACTGCGTCAAGTGCGTGGAGCTGCTGAAGGAGCTTGGCGCGACAGACGAATTCATCCATGCGGTCTGCAGCCATGGCTACGGCCCCTGCAGTGATGTGGAGCCCGTGCACCAGATGGAGAAGGTGCTGTTTGCGGCGGACGAGCTGACCGGCCTGATCGGCGCAGCTGCAAAGATGCGGCCCTCTCGTTCCTGCACGGATATGGAGGTTTCCAGCCTGAAAAAGAAGTTCAAGGACAAGAAGTTTGCTGCCGGATGCTCCCGCGATGTGATACGCGAGGGTGCGGAGCGTCTTGGCTGGGAGCTGGAAACGCTGATGGACAAGACCATCCGTGCAATGGCGGCTTCAGAGGCTTCGATGCTGGCTGAGCTGGAATCGCTTACGAATGCATGAAAACCGGCGCGTAGAACGTTTATAGTGGTATAACGCCAGTGAAAGGAGGCTGACTTCATGAAGCATCTGCGCAGACTGGTGTGGCACATTGCGTCCCGCCTGCTGATTGTGACGGTGGTGCTGGGGCTGATGGTGGTCGGCTTCTACTACGCGATGAACATGACGAACATGTATGTCGTCCTCAAGGATGGCATGGCGCGGCGCGCACAGGTCGTGATGATGCAGGAGGATGTGTCTGAGCTGACGAAGTTCTTTGAGCAGAGCTTTCTGGAGCGCGACTCTGCGGTGCAGAGCACGGTGACCGGCTATTCCCCGTATCAGGATTATAATGTCCGAGGCATTGATCATCGTCTGGAGATGAGCTTCACCTGGGTCTGGCCGTGGGATAATGCGGCAAGAGTTGATATTGTTGAACGGATTCCGCGCATCGACGGTCGTGTGAAGGGAACAAAGGCGGAAGCGTACATTGAGCAGTACGGCGATGACGCGCTTTACCCGCCTGAATGGCAGGCAGCGCGGTATCGGGTGCAGCTGGTAAAGGAAAACGGTCAATGGCGCATCCGCAGCCTGACGCTGCTGGAGGAGCTGCTGCAATAAGCGCATACTGCTGGTACACAAAAGGGGCGTCCTGCATCAGGTATGCAGGGCGCTCCTTCAGGTTAATAAATCCGGAAGACATCGGAGGTTCTGCAAGCCCTTTTGCGTGCCTGAAAAAGAAGAAACAGGATTTGCCATGGGAAATTGTCCGACTTCATGAGATTTACCGCAGATTAACAATTCTCAAACAAAATTCAGACAAAAGAAAAACAGTCCTCCTTTATACTCCTTATTGTTGGCTGAAAAACATAGTGACGCCAACGCTTAAGGATAGAATATGAGGAGGATTTTTATATGTGTGAACAGAATGCGGCCCCCCAGATGAATGAGGAACTGAAGCAGAAGGCGATGGAGCACGACATGACTGATATCCCTGAGGTTGATCTGAACGCAGCCTGCCAGACCGTCGAGAAGGGCGCAGTCAGTACCTATCAGAAGATTGAAGATGCTGTGGTGGGCGGCTACAAGGCCATCGAAAGCGGCGTCGTCGGCGGCTACAAGAAGATTGAAACCGGCGTGGTGGAAGGCTTCACAAAGATGACGGACAAGATCGTGGAAAAGTTCCTCACCCGTGAAGGCGAAACCGTTGAGGAAGCCAAGCAGCGCATGAACGGCGAGGCCCACAAGTAAGCAGGATATCGGCGGAGCAGCGTCATGCTCCGCTTTTGGCTGTCAGGACAAATCCGAAGGAGGAGGGCGCATGAAGAAAAGCTGCGGTACATGGTATACGATAAGGAAGTCGAACGGGAGATCAACTATATTCCGGTGCGGTTCATCATTGCGGTTGTACTGGCATTGCTTGCGACGCTGGCAGTCATGGCCATCGTGGTACTGCTGAGCATCTATGTGCCCTGTTTTTATCTGCTCATGTGGGCAACGGAGATCGCCTGTGTGATCCAGATCGCATCGTCCAATGAGAATCCGGATTACAAGGTGCCGTGGCTGCTGGTGGTGCTGGTGGTTCCCGTGGCAGGGCTGATGCTGTACATCATGTTCCATTCCCGGACGCTGAAAAAGAAGTACATCCGGCGCATGGAAAATCTCAAAAGCCATGCCTACGCGAAGGATGATGCAGCAGAATTTGCGTGCCTGGAGGAAACCGACATGACTGCCCGGAATCAGGCGCAGATGCTTTGCAGCATTGCAGAAGCACATCTGTTCCAGAACACGAAGCAGACATACTTCCCGCTGGGAGAAGAACTGTTTGCGCAGATGCTGACGGACCTGAAGGTTGCCGCGAAATTCATTTTCCTGGAGTACTTCATCATTGAAGAAGGCCTGTTCTGGAACAGCATCCTGGAGGTGCTGAAGGACAAGGCTGCGCAGGGGGTGGAGGTCAAGGTCGTCTATGATGACATCGGCTGCATGACTACGCTGCCGGGCAATTACTGGCGCACCCTGAGGTCATACGGTATTGAGGCGACTCCCTTTGCCCTGCTCCGCGGCAACGCGGACAGCGAGTTCAACAACCGCAGCCACCGCAAGATCATGGTCATCGACGGCAGGGTCGGCTATACCGGCGGCGTGAACATTGCGGATGAGTACATCAATGAAGCGGTCAAACACGGCCACTGGAAGGACGTGGGTCTGCGGCTGGAGGGCGAGGGCGTCAGGGAACTGACGAAGCTGTTCCTGCTGGATTACGGCTTGAACGTCCGCAGGGAACCGGAGGTCCGCCAGAACTATTTCCCTGAGTACGCTGTTGCTGCCGAAGGCTGGCTGATTCCCTTCGGCGACGGCTCTGCGCCGGTTTACAGGCATCAGGTGGGCAAGAGCGTCATCCAGAATATGCTGAATCAGGCGCAGCGCTATGTCTGGATGATGACGCCCTACCTGATCATCGACAACGAGTTGTGTATGTCCATCGAGAACGCGGCCGGGCGCGGCGTTGACGTGCGGATCATCGTGCCGCACATTCCGGACAAGAAGCTGATCCTTGAGATGACACGCTCCTATTATGCGCGGCTGATGGCTGCCGGCGTTCAGGTGTATGAATACGAGCCGGGCTTCATCCACGCCAAGTGCTATCTGGCAGATGACGAGATCGCCATGGTAGGTACGATCAACCTGGACTACCGCAGCCTGGTACATCACTTCGAAAACGGTGTGTGGATGTATCGCTGCGAGTGCATCCCGGCCATCCATCAGGATTTTGAGGAAACCTTCCGCAAGTCCATCCATGTGGACGAAACCATGGTGAAAAAGGGGCTGCTTCAGCGGCTGATCTGCACGCTGGTGAAGATCTTTGCGCCGATGCTGTAAGTTTTGAAAAGATTGGGCGAATTAACAAAATATAAACAAAACGCCAAAAAGAAAAAAACACTCCTGAGATATGATCTGTCATGTCAACTAACAAATACCAACATGATTTTGAGGGGGATATCACCATGATGCAGTTTCTGAAGAAGGCATTCAACGACATGAAGGAAAGCGCAAAGGCGCAGCATGAGGTGGACAAGGAGAACTTCGCCGCGGCCAAGGCCGAGAGCAAGGCTCAGTGGGAGGAAGCCAAGGCAATGCGCAATCCCGACACCCGCAAGGCCATGATGCAGGCCGAGCGCGACAAGCAGATCGAAGAAGCCAACCAGCGCAAGGCGGAAGCTGAGGCCCGCATCAGCAAGGCGCAGGGCAAGTAAGCAATAACGACAGAAAAGGAGATTTCCCAACATGGAAAACACACAGGGTACGACCTTCCAGTACACCTATTCTTCCCGCGAACAGGCTGCTGTTCGGGAAATTCGCAGCAAGTACCTTCCCAAGGAAGAAAGTCAGCTGGAGCAGCTCCAGCGGCTGGATGCTTCCGTCACGCAGAAGGCGACGATGTATGCCATCATCGTGGGCGTGATCGGCGCAATGATTCTGGGCGCGGGCATGAGCTGCTGCATGGTTTGGACGTCTGCGCTGCTGATTCCCGGCATCGTGATCGGCGTGATCGGCATGGCAGTGCTGGCTGTGGCCTATCCGCTGTACAACCATACGCTGAAGAAGGAGCGGGAACGCATCGCACCGGAGATTCTTCGCCTGACGGACGAGCTGATGAAGTAATGAACACTGTACAGGAGGAATGACCATGAATGCGATTGAGATCCGTAACCTGTCCAAGAGCTTCCGGGGCATGTATGCCGTCGATCATCTGAACATGACTGTGCCGGTGGGGGCGATCTATGGTTTCATCGGCGAGAACGGCAGCGGCAAGTCCACCACGGAGAAGCTGATCTGCGGCCATCTGGTGCCCGAAGGCGGCGAGATTCGCCTGTTCGGCCGGGACTACACCGACCCCGGCGTGCGCGTCCGCGTGGGTGCGCTGATTGAAAACGCGGGCTGCTTCCCCGGCTCCAGCGTGTATCAGAACCTCCGGATGCAGGCCCTCAACCTGAATCTGGCCAATCCCGATGAGGAGATCCGGCGCGTGCTGAAGATCGTCCGCATGGAGGAGCATGCGCAGCTGAAGTTCCGCAAGTGCAGCCTGGGCATGAAGCAGCGTATCGGCATTGCCATGGCTTTGCTGGGCGACCCGGCGCTGCTGATCCTGGACGAGCCCATCAACGGTCTGGACACCGACGGCATGCGCATCATGCGGGAGATCCTCGTGGACATCACATCAAATTATGGCTGTACCGTGCTGATCTCCTCACATCTGCTGGGCGAGTTGGAGAAGATCGCCACCCATTACGGCATTATCCGGCAGGGCAGGATGATCATGGAGATGTCCGCTGCCGAGCTGGAGGGCCGCGCCCGCGTGTTTGTGTCCCTCAAGACGAAGGACATGGCGGCTGCCAAGGCTGTGCTGAAGGCGAAGTTCGGTGATGTCCGCGAGGAGGAGGGCTACCTGCGCGTGTACGATGTGGAGGAGCCGGAGACCATCGTGGAGCACCTGCTGCAAAATGGTCACGCCGTCTCTGAAATCCGCAGGAACAAGATCGGTCTGGAAGAGTACTACATCGAGTTGATGAGCCGGAAGGAGGACGCCTGATATGACCCATGAACTGAGATTTGAGTCTCCCAGCTTTGTCAAGCGGCTCAAGGGTATGCTGGGCGTGGACTTCTACCGCCTGTTCCATACGCCCATGTACTACATTTTTCTGGCCATTGCCGCCATCATCCCTGCGATGATTCTGGGCACCATGGGCATGGAAAACCCGCAGACTGGCGTAGCTGCTGCGCCCCTGTACACCAATGTGTGGCACATCATCGCCGCCCAGAAGCCCCTCTACGTTGTCTCCGACATTGCCGAGTACGCCAACATGAACATGGTCTTCATCTTCGGCGGCATCATGGTGTCCATTTTCATCGGCCATGACTACAAGAGCGGCTATGTGAAGCAGCTGTTCACCACCCATGCCAAGAAGATTGACTACATGCTCTCCAAGACGCTGGCATGCGCCTTTGCCATGGCGTGCATGTGCATCACCTACATGCTGGGCGCTGTGTCTGCGGGTCTGCTGACGGGCATTTCCTTCGAGGTAAATGTGGGCTCGCTGCTGTGTGCGCTGCTGGGCAAGATCATCATGAGCCTGGGCTGGGCCAGCCTGTACACGTTCCTGAACATCATCTTCCGCAGGTATTTCGGCGTTTCCATCGCGTCCTCGTTCTTCTTCGGCACCGGCATCCTGATCATCGGCGCGGCGGCGATCCTTGGCAACAGCAGCGTGCTGAACATCTTCCTGTACGGTTCCTCCGTGTACGCCTGCCTGACCAGCAACCTGCTGACGGTTGCTGTGTGCGCGCTTGTTTCCGTGGCATGGGCGGTCATCTATACGCTGGGCGGCACGCTGATCCTCAGCAAGTGCGATGTGTATTAAGGAGGCGGCGAACATGAATGCAATCGAGATTCGCGGGCTGACGAAGAATTACAAAACCAATCAGGCTCTTTCCGGGCTGGACATGACCGTCCCCATGGGCGCAATCTACGGCTTCATTGGCGAAAACGGCTCCGGCAAGTCCACCACGGAGAAGTTGATCTGCGGCCTGATTCAGCCCAGCGGCGGCACCATTAAGCTATTCGGCAAGCCCCACATGGATGCGGATGTCCGTGCCAGGGTAGGCGTGCTGATCGAGGCTCCCGGCTGCTATCCCAACTACACCGTGTGGAACAACATGAAGCTGCAGGCTGCCAATCTGGGCATCAAAAATGCCGATCAGGAGATCGTGAAGGTGCTGAAGCTGGTGCGCATGGAAGGCGCGGCAGGCAACAAGTATAAGAACTGCAGCCTCGGCATGAAGCAGCGCGTGGGCATCGCCATGGCCCTGCTGGGACGCCCCAACCTGCTGGTGCTGGATGAGCCCATCAACGGTCTGGATGCGGACGGCATGCGCATCATGCGCGAGGTGCTGACGGATATCACCCGCACCGGTGAATGCACGGTGGTGATCTCCTCCCATGTGCTGGGCGAGCTGGAGAAGATCGCCACCCATTACGGCATCATCCGCGGCGGCAGGATGATCCGCGAGATGACGGCTGCCGAGCTGGACGCAGACTGCCGCACCTATGTGGCGCTGCAAACCAAAGAAATGAGCCGTGCCA
>JAFTWV010000026.1 GCA_017465155.1 Clostridia bacterium | reverse complement strand
TTCCGCTTGCAGCGGAAGCAATCCTCTGCAAAGTCGCCGCATTGCTCCTTTGTGAGTTGAGCGGCAGCCGCATCGGCTTGGAAGAACGCGTGCGGTGCATGGAATGCGGAAGCGCCGCTCACGCAGCAAACGGATAAATTCATGTTTGTCGCTTTCATTCTATCATGGCAGTACAAGAAACGACAAGCCTTTTTCGGTTTGCCGTCAGTGTATCAAAGACTCCCCCAATGCGATTACAGGCAGAGAACCTGCGAGTCCTCAAACACCTCCATAGGCTTTTGACCGTCTGTGCCGCCTTCCAGGCGGCCTTTTTACTGCATAAATTCAAAAAATACAGATCAAATCCCGTTCTTCTCTTCCCAAAAGGGACAAATCGGTGTAAAATAAGATTATCTATGACGTTGACGATAGGAGATGCTGCAATGCTGCCGGAATCTGTGACGAAGGCACGGGAGATCTTACAGGATGTAACACCCCTCAGGACAGACTGCGGCCTGACCTGCGGCGGCGCATGCTGCCAGTCCCTGCCGGGGGAGACGACGGGCATGCTGCTCTTTCCCGGAGAGGAGCGCTGGTATGAAGGACGTTCAGGCTACGCCATGACTCCGACCGATCATGGTATGCTGCTGACCTGCTCCGGACACTGTGACCGCGCCGACAGACCGCTGAGCTGCCGTCTGTTTCCGCTGCTGCCTCTCCTTCGGGAGGATGGCATCAAGGTCGCCACTGACCTCAGAGCGCGGACGGTGTGTCTGCTGGCGAAGCAGGGCAAGGATGCGCTGCTGCCGGAATTTGTGGCAGCAGTGCGGGAGGTTGGGCGAATCCTCGCAGAGGACGATGACCAGCGAGCCTTCCTCGCGCAGCTGACCCGTACGCAGGACGAGCTCAAGGCACTACGCAGGCAATTCAGGAGGGATGCGCATGTTTGAAGCAGTATCGGTAACCCGGGAAATCACGGGCGAGGGGCGCAATTTGCTCCTGTGCGCCGACGGCTCGGCTCCCCTGAACGGCGTGTTGGCAGGCTTTGCAGCACAGGCGCAGTGCGTATACATTGATCCGCCGTTCATGACGGGGGACAGCTTTACACGTCGCCGCCGGTTCGGCCAGAGCGGCTGGAAGAAGGGCACGCCCGCCCCGGAATATCCAGCTTATGCCGATCGTTACGGCACTCGGGAGGCATATCTTGCCTTCCTGCGCGGACTGATCGAGAACGCCCACCGCCTGCTGAACCGCACAGGTATTTTGGCCCTGCATATCGACTGGCGTACAAGCGCCTACGCGCGGCTGATCTGCGACGAGGTATTCGGCGAGGAGCTTTTCCTCAACGAGATCATCTGGTCCTACGAAAGCGGCGGTCGGGCAAAGAAGTATTTCTCCCGCAAGCACGACAGCATCCTGCTCTACGCCCGCACGAAGGATTATCACTTCGACCTGCGCCGCGTGCCGCTGGAGCGTACGGAGCACCGCAAGAATCACATGCGCCGCTCGGTGGATGAAAACGGCCGTCCCTACTCAGAGATCAAGACCGGCGGCAAAATCTACCGTTATTATGACGACGCGCCTGTTTACCCCGGCGACGTTTGGACAGACATCAGCCACCTGCAGCAGCGCGACCCGGAGCGCACCGGTTACGCAACCCAGAAGCCCGTCAAGCTTCTGGACCGCATCCTGCGTCCGGTGGTGAAAGACGGTGACCTGGTGGTTGATCTGTGCTGCGGCAGCGGCACTGCCATGGCAGCCGCGCAGGCCCTGAACTGCCGCTTTGTCGGCGTGGACACCAGTCCCGAGGCCATCCTGACCACAGCCAGCCGGCTTGACTGCAGCGACCTGACCATCGACTGCCCCTGCACCGATGACGACACCCGCCTGGAGGGCATGTACACCGGCGAAGGCGGCATGATGCTGCTCACAGGCTTCAACGCGGCTCACCCGTCCTTCCCGAAGATTGAGCAGGCAATGGATACGCTGGAAAGCTGGGCTGCAGGCCACATCACGGAGGATGGCTTCATTGTTGATCAGGCTTTCCGCCGCACAACACGCCAACCTGAGCTGCCGCTGTTCTGCCTGCTGCCAGGCGGAAAGGGCGCGCCGGGAATTTCCACCGTGGACGCCGCCGGAAGACGGCGCGTGTACCGCTGGACGGAGGAGTAAGCGCAGCGATACCGCACAGCCAGCCGCTGACAGAGCATATGGCACGCCATTTCTATTGGCTGCCGAAAGGTGATAAGCTTACATTTGCCTGGTTGATGTGCATTTCTGCCATGCAGGATTGATTTGCAGCAGGGAGCCGCTGCATTGTTCCATTACGGGTTGAGCGCCAGCCGCACCGACTTGGAGAAACGCGTGCTGTGCATGGATTGTGGAAACTCCCAAAGCCCCCACATTGCTTCGCTTAAAGATCAAGAGCGCACCCGCTTACCATCCCTGTGGACGGCAGCAAGTGCGCTCTTGATACGTGATCAACAAAGAGTGGTTGGATAAATCCACCCTTGACAAAGAAATTGCAGGCTGAAACGGCCTGCAAGCTCTTTGTCGTGATGCATCTTGCGTAAGGGCACAGTTAATAAGCCCCGCGCATCATCCTGCATATCGTGGGGAATGCGCCATCTCAGTAGCGGGGTGCATGGCCAGCCAGGTAGAATCGAACCAGCTCCTCCATGATCTCATCACGCTCAAGGCGGCAGATCATGCTGCGGGCAGAATTGTGGCTGGTAATGTAAGTCGGGTCACCGGAGATCAAATAGCCGACGATCTGCGTGATGGGGTCATACCCCTTCGCCTGCAGCGCATTGTACACATACAACAGGATATCCTGCGCCTGATTGCCCGAGTCCGCAAGGGGCTTCAATTTGGTGGTGTTGAACGTATCCACGTCTCTCACTCCTCCCGACGATTGATACCCCTCTATTATACACGATATAGCGCAGAAAAAAAAGCCCCTGCGGCTGTAAAATATTATCGTTTGCATGGGAATTTCTGCGGGGATGCTTCCGCCTCGCGGCGGGTTCCTGCGCCAGTTTTGCCCGGGTTTATCCAAAACCGCGGTTCCTGCCCTTGACGCGCACCCACTTCCAATGATATAATGAACTGTTCCATGTTATAAACGCTTTCTACATACAGGAGGGAATACCAATGTCCGGACATTCCAAGTGGCATAATATTCAGGCCAAGAAGGGCAAGGCTGACGCGGCCCGCGGCGCAATCTTCACCAAGATCGGCCGTGAAATCGCCATCGCTGTGCGTGCAGGCGGTCCTAACCCCGATAACAACAACAAGCTGCGCGATATCATCGCCAAGGCCAAGGCCAACAACATGCCTAACGACAACATCAAGCGCTCCATCCAGAAGGCCAGCGGCGAGCTGTCCAACGTGGTCTATGAGGAAATCACCTACGAAGGCTATGCCCCCGGCGGCGTGGCAGTGATCGTCAAGACCATCACCGACAACCGCAACCGTACCGCCTCTGACGTCCGTCATTGCTTCGCCAAGAACGGCGGTAATCTGGGCACCACCGGCTCCGTCTCCTTCATGTTCGATGAGAAGGGCCTGCTGGTCGTTGAGCGTGCTCCCGGCTCCGACGAGGAAGAAATGATGATGATGGCGCTGGACGCCGGCGCTGAGGATATGAAGGCTGAGGATGATGTGTACGAAATCTACACCGCTCCCGCCGATTTCTCCGCCGTTCGTGAAGCCCTCGAGGCACAGGGTGTTTCCTTCCTGTCTGCTGAGGTCGATATGATTCCGCAGAATACCGTTGCCGTCCCCGATGAGGACACCCTCAAGTCCATCCAGAAGATGCTCGAGATGCTCGACGAGAATGATGACGTGCAGAACGTCTATCACAACGCTGAGCTGCCCGAGGAAGAGGACGAGGACTAATCCTTCGCAGGAAAACAGCTTGCCCCCATTTGCCTGATATGGCAGATGGGGGCATTGTTATGTTAAAGCGCCGTCATCTTCCTTGATACGCAAAGGCCGCGCCTCCAGATGGAAGCACGGCCTTTTTGTTAATCAGCGGTGTGCGCAGTGCATCAGGGACGCATGCCAAGGCCGCCCTCAAGGGTAACGGTCTCGCCGGTCATGTACTTGAAGTCGGGGTGAGCCAGCTGCACGCAGACGCGACCGATGTGCTCCTCAGGATCGCCGAAGAAGCCCATGGGCGGAGTATGCACGTTCTTCTCAAACGCCTCGGGATAGGCGTTCTTGAACTGCTCCAGCTGAGCGGTCCAGGCCAGAGGACACACAACGTTGACGTTCACGCCGTCCTTGGCCCACTCGGTGGCAGCAACACGGGTCAGGCCGCGAATGCCTTCCTTGGCAGCAGCATAGGAGCACTGGCCGTAGTTGCCGAACAGACCTGCACCGGAAGCGAAGTTGATGACGGAGCCCTTGGTCTTCACCAGCTCCGGATAGGCAGCCTGCATATAGTGGAAGGTCGCATACAGACCGGAATACATCGCCAGATTGAACTGATCGATGGTGTGGTTGGCCAGCGTCACGCCGGAAGCGGAAGCCTGCGCGTTGTTGATCAGCACGTCGATGCGGCCAAACTCAGCCACAGCCTTCGCAACAACTTCCTGCGCGATAGCAGTGTTGTCTGCGCCCGCAGAGATGTCCGCTGCAACAGGCAGAACTTTCACGCCGTAGAGACGCTCCAGCTCTTCCTTCGCATCCTCCAGCTTCTTCACATTGCGGCCAGTGATGACGATGTTCGCGCCTTCCTTGGCATACGCAGTGGCAATGCCGTAGCCGATGGAGCCAGCCTTGCCGTCAGACAGCGTCGCACGGCCGCCGCCGGTCAGCAGCAGAACCTTACCAGTCAGAAAACCCATGATAATCTCCTCCTTAAATCTTCCTTGATTGAACAACCAGGTTCTGTTTTTCATTGTATACTGAAACCGCCGGCTATGTCAAGCAGGAGATGCATCACACGCAAAAAGGTTCTTCACGGAAAGTTAGGGAGAGAGAGAGTCCTGACAAGGGAGAAGAAATAGGAATCATTGCGAAAACCGTAGGCAATGCGCTTAGCGACCTTGATTTTGTTGTTAAAGCCCTCAAGTTTACCGGTGGAGATGGGAA
>JAFTWV010000025.1 GCA_017465155.1 Clostridia bacterium | reverse complement strand
GTGACGGTGCTTTCTGCGGGTGCTCGATCCTTGTAGATGAAGGACACGCTCGCCATGTCTGTCGAGCCGTCGGCATATACCGTCACTGTCGCGTATGCGTCGCCGACCAGTTCAAGGCCATTCACCGCCGCGCTGTCAGGGTACACCGTGTTCACACCCTCTACCACACGAACGTCCTTTACGTCAAGGCGCGTACCGTTTTCGTGGTAGTAGTACACCGTGACGGTGCTTTCTGCGGGTGCTCGATCCTTGTAGATGAAGGACACGCTCGCCATGTCTGTCGAGCCGTCGGCATATACCGTCACTGTCGCGTATGCGTCGCCGACCAGTTCAAGGCCGTTCACCGTCGCGCTGTCAGGATACACCGTGTTCACGCCCTCTACCACACGAACGTCCTTCGTATCCAGCAGATACCCGTCCTGATGGTAATAATAGACAGTCACATAGCTCTCAGCAGGAGCTGTATAGGGCTGGCGATAGGTGAAATACACCGTGCCGGGGCTGGCATAGCCATTGGCATCCGCATAAACATATGCGCTGTACTCGCCCGCCAGCTCAAGACCGCCCACGGCACCGCTGCCAGGCCAGATGGTATGCTCGCCAGGATCAAGAAACATGGTCTGCTGATCCAGCACCGTCCCGTCCTCCAGCTGATAGATCACTGTCAGCTGAGACTGTACAGCCGGGGCCGAGGTAGGTTTTTCTCCAAAGCCAGACTCATTCCTGCGGTAAGTGAAAACAACCTCCGTCGGACTGACAAAACCCGTCGCATCCACATAAACCTGCTGCATATTCCCGCCCACGAGGGTGTAGCCCTGCGTCGCGCCGGAGCTGGCCCACACATCCGTGAACTGGCCGGGATAGCAGTTGACATACTGCAGATCCAGCTGCACGCCATCCTCGCTCATGTACCGGACTGGCACCTGCACCGCTGAACTCACCTGCCCGCCCGCAGGCACATCCGCAGGCATGGGCAGCGTGGACACGTACAGCAGGATAAACTGATTCTGCGGCACACCCTGATAGTCAAAGGCCATGTAGTTCGCATAGAACGTATCAAGGCTCTGGGCATTCATGGTTTCATCCCATGCCAGAGACAGATCATAGGTGTTGAAGTAGAAGCGATAATCCGGATCCGGATACGACACGCTCACGTTCAGCACGCTGCCCAGCATGGAAGGATCCAGCGTAACCCAGTATGCAGGGGGCGTACTGCCCGGTACGGGCGTGGCGGGAATGGACATCGTAAACATGCTGTCTGCATCGGGCTGCAGGACGCTGATCGCCAGGTTTTCCCAGTCCTCCAGCGCCTTTGCCGGTACAGTCCATGTGGTCATCAGCAGCGCCAGCGTCAGCACAAAGGCCAGCAGACGATGCAGATGCGTTGCGCCAGATTTCATCATGGCGTGTCCCTCCTTGAGTAAGTCATATAGTTATCCAATTTATATTATACATCGGCCGCCGGCTTTGTCAATGGAAGCCGAGCCGACGGTTTTTCCCGTTTCTACGCAGGATTTCAGGGCGTATGTGTCGAACTGTTCTGCACGCAGGATTATCCCCGCGTCACATTCATATTTCGCACCATCAGGAGGCATACTCATGAACGAGCAGAATCTGATCGAGACCTACAAGAGCGGCGAGGTCGTTTTCAATGGCAAAATCATCCGTCTGGAGCACTGGCAGGTGGAGCTGCCCAACGGCAAGCTGGCCCTGCGCGAGGTCGCGTGCCATCCCGGCGCTGCCGCTGTCGTGGCACTGGATGAGGAGCAGAATGTGATCCTTGTGCACCAGTACCGCGCACCCGTGCACCGTCTGACCCTTGAGATCCCTGCCGGCAAGCTGGACAGCGCTGACGAGGATCCCTTCGAGTGCGCCAAGCGCGAGCTGTCTGAGGAGACGGGCTATCTCGCCGAAAACTGGACGAAGCTGACCGTTCTGGAAACCACGCCCGGCTTCTGCAACGAGCGCATCCACCTCTATCTGGCCTCCGGCCTGAAGCTGGGTGAGACCCATCCCGATGAGGACGAATTCGTCGCCACGACCCGTATGCCCCTCTCCGAAGCCTTCAAAAAGGTCATGGACGGCACCTTCCGCGACGGCAAGACCGCGCTGGGCATCATGATGGCTCATGCGCATGTGGCGGCCTCTGCTCATATCAACGAATAAGAAACCGCAGTTCTTCCCGGACGCGTGATATTTATTTCAAAAATATTTCAGATATGTGTCTGCTTCCCATGCAGGCAGCGTTTCTGCCTTCCATACGCAAGATTGACCCGGAAAGGAGTGTTCGTCATGGCAAAGAAGCATCGGGCGGTTTCTCCGTTCACTGTTTTCGTGCTGCTGATGCTCGTGGTGCTGGTTTTGGGCATTATACTGCTCGTCTACGGCAGCATGACCAACGGCGTGCCTGTGCCGCAGCTGCCGCTGAACCGCCAAAGCGCCATGGCGGCATGGAAATACCATGGCTGAAACGAAGCAGTCGCTGCTGTCATGGCTGCTGCCCGCGTCTTTGCCGGGCACGCCGCAGGAATACTTCGCGCGTCTGCCCGTGATCGATACGCCTCGCCTGACGCTGCGCCGCCTGACCATGCGTGACGCACAAGATATCTATGCCTACTCACAGGATCCCGAGGTCGCCCGGCATGTGCTTTGGGATGCACATCGCTCCATCTGGGATACGCGGGCATATCTGCGGTTCATCCTTCGGCAGTATCGTCTGGGAGAGCCCTCCAGCTGGGGCATTGTGGCCAGGGACACCGGACGCGTCATCGGAACCATCGGCTACATGTGGTACAGCGTGGATAACAGCACCGTTGAGCTGGGCTACAGCCTCGCAAGGGAAAGATGGAATCAGGGCCTGATGACCGAAGCGCTGAACGCCGTTTTGGCGGAAACCTTCGGGGTGCTTCGACTGCATCGCGTGGAGGCGCAGCACTTCAGCGAGAATCCCTCCAGCGGCCGCGTGATGGAAAAATGCGGAATGATCCATGAAGGCAGCCATCGCCAGCGCATCTATAACAAGGGCGACTTCCGCGATGTGGAGCTCTGGGCCATCCTCCGCCGGGACTGGGAAAAGCTGCATCCACCGGAAAAATGACATAAAGACCGCCTTCCGGCAGCGCTCATGCTGTACCGAAAGGCGGTTTTCTGTCATTACTTTTCGTAAACCTTCATGCGCCGCTCCAGCACCTCAGGCCGCGCCACAGAATAGCCGAAGAAGCCCAGCACATCTGCTGCGCGCTGGTATACGCCATGATTGTAGGTCACAAGACCCGCCCGCTCCAGATGAAGCGCCGTCCCCTCGAACATCTCCTCACGCACCTGTACACCCACGACCTCGCCGATAAACATGTCGTGGCTGCCCAGCTCCAGCACCTGACGTACCTTACAGGCCAGATAAGCCGGACATTCCGCAATGGCGGGCGCATGGTCCAGTTCCTTGACGGGCAGGGGCGTCAGGCCGCAGTGCGCCCACTTGTCCACATCCTTTCCCGACCGCACGCCGCAGAAGTCCAGCGCCTTGCAGTGTGCTTCGTCCACAAGATTCACGACGAATTCACCGCTTTCACTGATCATATGATGGCTGAAGCGGTTCTTGCGGACGCTGACAGACACCATGGGCGGCTCGCTGTTGACCGTCCCCGCCCATGCAACCGTGATGATATTGGGCTTTGCCCCGGCCTGTACACCACAGCAGGAAACCATTACCGCCGGCACCGGCGCAAGAAGCGTGCAGGGATTGAATTCCCGGAAGTTATTCGCCATAGATCGCACTCCGTTCTTGTTTATCATTTGAAAATAGTGTACAATAATGCAGAATGAATGTCAAGGCAGAGGCACTGCCGCTGTTCTTTGGATAAGGAGGCTGACCAGATGACTGTTCTTATGCAGGTATTGACACTTTTCCTGCTGATGATCACGGGCCTTGGCGCGGTGAAATACAAGGTTCTGGACGAGAAAGGCGTGAAGGGACTCAATACCCTTGTGCTCTATTTTGCGCAGCCCGCGATGATCCTGCACAAGCTGCAGACTCCCGCCAGCCCGGAGCTGATCATCGACCTGATATGGGTGTTCTTCCTGACCTGCCTGACCATCGGCCTTGCAGGTGTGATTGCTTTCCGCATTTTTGCGAAGGAAACCGCCGAGCGCCGCGCAGTGCTGACAAACCTGTCCATGGTATCGAACTGCGGCTACATGGGCTATCCCGTAATCATCGCAACCATGGGCGAGAGCGCGCTGATCTACGCCGTGGTGTTCGTAGCCGCCTTCAACCTTATGGGCTGGACGCTGGGCGCATATTATTTTGGCGGACCCAGGGCGATGCAGCCCCGCAAGCTCCTGACCAACCCGTCGCTGATCGCTGTCGCGGCTGGTCTGACGCTGTTCCTGACCGGCTGGCGGCTTCCGTCCTTCCTCAACGATGCACTGAACATGATGGGCGGCACCACTACGCCGCTGGCCATGTTCGTGATCGGCGCGCGCCTGATCAGCCTGCGCAGGGAGCATCTGCAGGATGTGAAGCTGCTGATCGTCTGCGTGCTGCGGCTGCTGGTTTTCCCGGCGATGATCCTGCTGCTGCGCCTGACGCCCCTGCCGGACATGGTCGTCAGCGCCGTGTACCTGTGCACAGCGATGCCCTGCGCCGCCCTCACAGCCATGCAGAGCGAGCTGTTTGACTGCGATAAGGCTCTGGCGTCCCGCGGCGTAGCACTGTCGACTGCGCTTTCCATGATCACCGTACCGCTGATGCTTCTGCTTGTGTAAAACACCGCAATAAAGGAGGACGCTATGCTGTTTCCCGGACACGTTTCCCCTCAGGGCCGACATGCCGGTGCATATGATCCCAGCACCAGCAAAAAGCGGACATTCATGAAAATCATGGCCGCGCTGCTGATTCTTCTGCTGCTTGCCTGGCCCTTCATCGAGCCCTACATGCTGGAGACCGAGAGCGTTTCTCTGCTTGCGGACGATCTGCCCTCCGACATCGGTCAATTGCGTATCTTGTACGCCACAGATATCCACAAGGGCGGTTCCTTCACGGACGGCCGCCTGCGGGATCTGGTCAGCCGCATCAATGCCTGTAATGCCGACCTTGTATTGCTGGGCGGCGACTATGCGCAGGACAGCGCCGGAGCAGTGGCCTTCTTTCAGTCCCTGCCCCGCATCTACGCGCGATACGGCGTATATGCCGTGGTGGGCAATCATGACCGCACTACGCCTGAAAGCAACCTGACTCAGCTGCGCACGGCCATGCTGAATGCCGGTGTGACCCCCCTGATCAACGACGTCGCCCGCGTACGCATAGGGCTGAGCGACGTATATCTGGCAGGCATCGACGACGTCAACTGCGGACATCCGGATCTCAACGGCGTGGCCAGCCGGGTCAGTACGGACGATTATGTCATTTTCCTCAGCCACAGCCCGGAGATTATCCCTCAGGCGCTGCGAACGTCAGACCGGAGCGGGCGCAGCAGCTGGTACGATCTCGGCCTGTTCGGGCATACCCACGGCGGGCAGATCATCTTCCTGGAGGAACTCCTTGACCGCGACGGCGTGCCCAATGAGTACACGCAGGGCTGGCTGCGGCAAAATCGAATCGACATGCTTGTTTCCCGGGGTGTGGGTACCTCAGGACTGCCGGTTCGTCTCCTGTGCCGGCCGCAGATTCATCTGATCACCATCCGCAGCGCCAAGTAATCACAGCACGTTTCCCAGCGTAAACGCATCCCGATGATACAGATGGCGGGCATTCTCGCGCAGCATCGCGCAGGCCTCATAGCACATGGCCTGCTCCTGCGCCCGGATGCCCGCCCTTAATTGTGCCAGCGCCGCAGTCACACTGTCCGTATCATCATGGTTGATGAGCGTCTGAAGCCATGGTACCGTCTGTTCCCAGCTTCCTATATACGACTCGACCGTTTCTCCTGCGCGCTGCCATTCCTCATTTTCGGTCAGGATCAGAAGCTCCTCCGCCGCGGATACGTAGCGGTCAGACAGCATACGAATCTCTCCTGACGTCAGAATTCCGCATCCAATCGTCAGCGTCAGCAGCACCAGCGCAATACACAGGCTCGTCCGCATTTACCACACCGCCCTTTCCGGCTCCATGGCCTGTATCAGGTGGGTATCCGTACAGCCCTTCCCCTGAATCAGCAGCTGTCCCTGTGTATTCAGACACATGAACAACACCTGCGCGAGGCTCCTGAAGCCCGCCTTCTCCGCTTCCCTGCGGAGCCACGCTTCCGTCAGCTGGCCGCGAATCAGGTTATCCTGCTGCAAGACGCCATCCATGACGAGCGGAAGCGGCAATCCGTCCCTGAGGACGTTCTTTTCCATGTCATGGGGCGTAACAGGCCGGTAATCAGCCTTAGGGAATACGTTGATCTGTCCGCCTGGCTCCAGCACTGCTGTACCGACCTCAGCCGGATCAAGAATTCCACCTGTGCGGATGGCCTCCATCAGGTCATTCAGGTCAATGGATACGCGCCGCAGCTGCTTTTCACAGATGACCCCATTGCGCATCAGCACCGTCGGCTGACCGCACATCCATACCCGGAAGGACTGCCACTTCATGCACAGCACCGTAATCACGCTGTGACACACCACCACTGCGATCATCGGCAGGACGCCATAGAGCATGGGAATTCCCACGCCGCCCATGGGTGTCGCTGCCAGCTCTGCAATCATGATAACCACCACCAGCTCGAAGGGCTGCAGCTGCCCAACCTGCCGCTTCCCCATGGTCCGCATCGCCATTAGCGACACCGCATACAGGATCACCGAACGGACAAAAATTGTTAGCATGTTGCATCCCTCCCAAGCTGCGTGTCCCCTATCATGCCCGGTTTTCTGCCGCCTATGCACCGATGCAGGCGGTGTTTTTTCGCCTTTTTATGCGGAAGTCTTGCAGAGCCTTTGCCGCTGTGTTACAATACAGAGTGGTATATTATCCCCTCGACAAGGAGCAACCCTGATGAAAGATGTAATCATTTCGGTGAAGGACGTTTCCTTCACCTATGAAGAGGCTGCAGAGCCTGCCCTGACCGGTGTTTCCCTGGAGGTTCGCAAGGGCGAGTTTCTGGCCGTGCTTGGGCATAACGGTTCAGGCAAATCGACGCTTGCCAAGCTGCTCAACGCCCTGTATCTGCCCAGCGAAGGCAGCGTCACGGTCTGCGGACTGGACACCAGGGATGATGAGCATCTCTGGGACATCCGTCAGCAGGCCGGCATGATCTTCCAGAACCCGGACAACCAGATTGTCGCAACGGTCGTGCGGGAGGATGTGGCCTTTGGACTGGAGAACCTCGGCGTTCCCCATGCGGAGATGATCCGCCGCATTGACGAAGCCCTTGCAGCCGTTCGCATGACGGACTATGCGGAATCTGCCCCTCATATGCTCTCGGGCGGACAGAAGCAGCGGGTTGCCATTGCCGGCATCCTCGCCATGCAACCCAGTGTCATTATCGCTGACGAAGCGACAGCCATGCTGGATCCCTCCGGCCGCGCAGAGGTGCTTTCCACAATCCGCCGCCTCAACCGGGAAAAGGGCATCACCGTCGTGTGGATCACCCACTTTATGGAGGAAGCCGCGCAGGCAGACCGCATTGTGGTGATGAACCACGGCCAGACCGCTCTGACCGGTGCACCCCGCGAGGTGTTTGAACAAGTCGCAGCGCTGCGTGAGATGCATCTGGATGTGCCTCACATGACGGATCTGGCGCAGGATCTGCGGGCAGAAGGCCTGCCCCTTCCCGCCGGCATCCTGACTGTGGATGAAATGACCGAGGAGGTGTGCAAGCTGCTATGCCGATCGAAGTAAAGCATCTGACCCATACATACAGCGCAGGAAGCGCCTTCCAGTCCACGGCGATCAACGACGTCAACCTGACGATCGAAGACGGCGAATTCGTGTGCATTGTGGGGCACACGGGCAGCGGCAAATCCACTCTGGTACAGCACCTGAACGGCCTGCTCAAGCCGTCCTCCGGCCAGATCCTCGTCGACGGCGAAGACATGAACGGCGATAGCGTTGACAAACGGCGTATCCGCCAAAGGGTCGGCCTTGTATTCCAGTACCCCGAGTATCAGCTGTTCGAGGAAACGGTCGCGAAGGATGTTGCCTTCGGCCCGAAAAATCAAGGTCTTTCGGCGGACGAAATCGACCGCCGTGTTCGTCGTGCCATGGCGCATGTGCATCTGGACTACGACAAGTATGCCGAGCGCAGCCCCTTCGAGCTTTCCGGCGGACAAATGCGCCGTATAGCCATCGCAGGCGTACTGGCGAT
This sequence comes from Clostridia bacterium, assembly GCA_017465155.1. Lineage (GTDB taxonomy): Bacteria > Bacillota > Clostridia > Christensenellales > Aristaeellaceae > UBA11524. Next base: position 29,642 of record JAFTWV010000025.1, on the reverse strand, counting down.
GGAGCCGGCATACCTGATCCTTGACGAGCCTACCGCCGGTCTTGATCCCAAGGGACGCGACCGCATTCTGGGTATGATCCAGGACCTGCACCGGGAGGGCGTGACGGTCGTGATGGTCAGTCACAGCATGGATGACTGCGCGCGCCTGGCCACCCGTATGATCGTGATGAGCAAGGGCGCCGTCGTAGCCAGCGACACGCCCCGCAATCTGTTTGCACAGCCGGATATGATGTCCGGCGTAGGTCTGGGCGTCCCGGAAGCGGCGCAGCTCTGCGCAAAGCTGCGTGCACGAGGCCTTGATCTCCCGGCAGATCTTTACACGCAGGAGGAGCTGCATGAGCACCTGCTGCGTCTTTGGAAGGAGGCGGGCCGCTGATGATGAAGAACATCACCATGGGACAGTATTATCCGGTAGACAGCTGGGTACACCGCCTTGACCCCCGCACGAAGATCGTGCTGACCATCGCCATGATCGTGGCAGTGTTTATGGTGCATTCTCTGGCTGGATATGCGCTGGTGCTGGGCTTTGTGTACCTGGCGTCCCGGCTTGCGAGGATTCCCTTCAAGATGCTGCTTCGCGGCGTGAAGCCTCTGCGCATCATCCTGATTCTGACATTCCTGCTGAATCTGTTTTTCAACAACGGCACAACGCTTCTGGTGGAATGGGGCTTCCTGCGGATCACCCAGGAGGGGCTTTCGCAGGCGGTGCATTATTCGCTGCGCCTTGTGTTTCTGGTGCTCGGTACCTCCCTGATGACCCTGACCACCTCTCCCATCGCCCTGTCCGACGGCATCGAGATGCTGCTTTCACCCTTGAAAAAGCTGCATTTCCCTGCTCACGAACTGGCGATGATGATGTCTATCGCGCTGCGGTTTATCCCTACGCTGATGGAGGAAGCGGATAAGATCATGAAGGCACAGATGGCTCGCGGCGCTGACTTTGAATCCGGCAACCTGCTGGCGCGTGCAAAAGCCATGGTACCGCTGCTGGTGCCGCTGTTTGTCAGTGCATTCCGCCGTGCGGGCGATCTGGCGATGGCCATGGAGTCCCGCTGCTATCATGGCGGCGAGCATCGTACCCGCCTGCGCGTACTGAAGATCACGAAGAACGATTATCTGGCAGCTGCATGCGTTGCCCTGCTGATCGGATTGATTGTGCTGGAGGGCTGGGCCGTTCCCGCTGTTCTCGCTGCTGTGAAGGGGCTGATGGCATGAAGCGCATCCTTCTGACCGTCGAATACGACGGCACAAACTATGCCGGCTGGCAGCGGCAGATCAATGGACTGGCTGTACAGCAGGTACTGGAGGAAGCACTGTGCAAGGCGACCCGGGAACACATCGTTGTAACTGGAGCCAGCCGCACCGATGCAGGCGTACATGCGCTTGGACAGGCTGTACACTTCGATACGAGCAGCTCTATACCTCCTGAAAAATACCCCTTTGTGCTGAATACCATGCTTCCCAGGGATGTACGCGTGCATGCCGGGAGGGAGGTTCCGGGAGAATTTCACGCACGCTTCATGACTAATGGAAAGCGTTATACCTACCGCATCATCAACACCCGGCATGCCAGTGCGATCCGGCGCAACACCCATGTTCATGTGCCGCTTCCGCTGGATCTTGCCCTGATGGATGAAGCCGCGGGGTATCTTCTGGGAAAGCACGATTTCGCAGCATTTCAGGCAGCCGGCGGTACGGCAAAAACGACTGTACGTACCATCCGCAGCGCAGAACTCACCTCAATCGGAGACGAGATCATCCTGACCGTCGAGGGCGATGCTTTCCTCTATAATATGGTACGCATCATCGCCGGTACGTTGATCGAAATCGGTCATCACCGGCGTCATGTTCATGCCTTTGAGGAGGCTTATCGCACGCTGAGCCGCCTGTCGCTTGGTATTACCGCCCCGCCGCACGGATTGGAGCTGACGAAGGTCTACTACCCGGAAGAAGCATTCCTTCTCCCCGAGAGCGTAAAATGGCACGAGGACTGACGCATGAAGTACGCCATTATCTCCGATATTCATGGCAACGCGCCCGCTCTTCGTCTGGCACTGGATGATGCGCGTACACAGGGCGCGGAGGGCTTCCTTTTCGCAGGTGACTACGTCATCAGCGCCCCATGGTCCAACGAAGTCATTCATCTCCTGAAACACACCCCGTCTGCTCATTTCATCCGCGGGAATGACGAGGATCACCTGAATGTCCCTGATGGCGACGATGGGCAGTATGAAGTATCGCGCTGGTGTGCAGGTAACCTGACGCCCGAAAATCGCCGCTGGCTCGACACGCTCCCCCAACAGATCACTGTCAGCTGCGGAAATGTCGTCATCCGTATGGCCCATTCCTCTGAAGCCTTCGTGGGCAAATCGCTGCATGAACGGTTCCGTACCTCCATCCTGCCCTCGCGCTATCCGGATGGACCAGTGTGCCGGGATACCCTTCTGCAGGATTTCCGCAGCCTTTGGGAGGGAGACGCATTCCGCAGGCATATTCAGCGCCTGCCCAAGGGCGTCTATGTCTTCGGGCACAACCACATCCAGACATGGGCTGATTATGACGGCCGCATCCTGATCAATCCTGGTTCCTGCGGCCTTCCGCTGGACTGCGGGCGCTTTGGCGCTGCCTACACGCTCCTGACCATCGAAAATGGCAGATGCAGCGTGGAAGAGCGACGCGTGCCCTACGATGTGGAAGCACTGATCTCACAGGTAAAGAGAACCGGGCAGTATCAGTCTGCCCGTGTGTGGAGTGAAACAATCTTTTCTGAATGGCGCACCTGTCGTGAGAAGGTATTCTTCCTTCTTCAGCATGCGGAGGAATATGCCTTTCGAATCGGCGATCCGCGCCGGCCCTTTGCCCGCGAAACATGGGAAGCTGCCTATGCGGATTTCCATGCCGTCAGCCCGGAACAGTATCCGTACCTCTATGTCTGAACAAAAGGGAGGAAGCCACATGATGCGTTCATTCATGACCAGCCTGCCTGAGCGCCCCGGCGCATTCCTGCAGGCCAGCCGCATCATCCTCGCCCATGGCGGCAACATGACCCGCGCCAGCTACAATCAGGCCGTTGACGCACATATGCTTTTCCTTGATGTGGAGGCGCCCGAACCTGCCCTCGACGCGATTGAACAGTCGCTGAGTGCCGCCGGCTTCCTGCGGACAGCATCCCATGTGAAAGTTGTGCTGATGGCCTTCGAGCTGCCGGACAGTCCCGGCTCGACCATTCCTGTGCTGGAGGTGCTGGAGCGATATCACATCAGTATCTCCTACCTGTCCTGCCAGTCGACAGGTACGGCAACGATCGAGCTGAAGATGGGGCTGTACATTGAGAACCCTGACGTCATTGACGAGCTGCTGCAGGAGCTGTCCGCCCTGTGTCCGGTGCACATTCTCTCCTACGATGCAGGTGAAAAGAAGCTGGACAACACCGTATTCTATCTGACGCTTGCCAGCGAGATGCGAAAGCTTCTGAACCTGACACAGGAGCAGACCACCGAAGTCATCTATTACGCAAACCTTGTCATGCAGCAGCTGGACGAGAAGGGCGAACCCCATGGCAAAACCTTCGAGTATGTCAGCCGCTTTGCCCATTTTGTCGCCGACCACGGCGGCTCCAATTACGATTGCCGCATCACTGCGCAGAAGCTGACCGAACGCGTCAACTGCACGGTCATCGAGCCGCCCTGCGGCAGCAATATCACCGTTCTGGAGGATGGTCCCGGCGGCCCGCTGCTGGTAGTCGACGGCGGCTTTGCATGCTACGAGAAGCTGACCATGCAGCTGCTCCGGACACTGTATCCCGGCTTTGACGCCCGCCGCAGAGAAATGCTGGTGACACACTCCGATTCTGATCACACGGGCATTTGCAAATATTTCGACGTGATCTGGTGCAGCCAGCGCACGGCAAACTGCTTTGCTGACGAGCGTATGGGCCTCCCCACCCCGCGGGAGGAGAACAGGAACATGCTGCCCTATTACCGGCTGTCGACCATCTTCACCGGCTACGAACCTCCCCAGCTGAGCAGCCTGCGCATCCTCAACCAACGCCCTGGGAACGATCAGCAGCCGCTGAGCCCCATTGGCCTGTTCCACTTTGCCGATATGACCTTTACCGTCATGCAGGGCAACGGCGGACATGTCCCCGGCGAAACTGTGCTCATGGACGACGTACACCGCATCGCCATCACCGGTGATGATTATGTCAACATTCACGACTGCACCGCGCCCCAGAAGGAATTCAATCGCCTTGCGCCCTATCTGGCACGCAGCGTCAATCAAGATTCCGCCAAATACCGCGAGATCCTCCGGACGCTCAAGACCATGCTCGACGGCGAAGGCTGGCTTATCCTGCCTGGTCACGGAGCGGTCAGACAGCGCGATCAGCGCCTATAATTGAGGTTATTATGCTCCGACTTGATAATCTTTCCATGCCGCTGGACTGGACAACCGCCCTGCTGACAGAGGCTGTCCAGCGCAGGCTCCGCATTCCTGCCGATCAGATCGTCTCCCTGACGCTGGCGAAAAAGTCTGTTGACGCCCGTGACAAGGGCGACGTACATTTCGTGCTTTCCGTGGACGTGAAGCTGCGCAATGAAGAGACGGTACTCAAGCGTCTCAAGCCCGGCATTGCCAATCGCTATACGCCCCCTGCCCCGCCGGTACCGCCTGCCGCCCGTTTCTCCCGGCCGCCGGTGGTGATTGGCGCTGGCCCGGCTGGTCTGTTTGCCGCGCTGACACTGGCGCAATCCGGCGCAAATCCCATCCTGATCGAGCGCGGCCGTGCCGTAGAGCAGCGTACGCAGGATGTTGCAGCCATGCAGAAGAATGGCCTGCTTGATCCTGACAGCAACGTTCAGTTTGGCGAAGGCGGCGCCGGCGCGTTTTCCGACGGCAAGCTGACCACGGGAACAAAATCACCCTATATCCGTCATGTTCTTCGTACCTTTGTCGATCATGGTGCACCGGAGGATATCCTGTATCTCTCCAAGCCCCATATCGGCACTGACAGGCTCAAGGGCGTGGTCGCTTCCATCCGCAATGAGATCATCCGCCTGGGCGGTACGGTGATGTTCGAGACGAAGGCCACTGAGCTGATCATTCGCGGCAGTCATGTGGAGGGCGTGCGTGTCAGCCAAAGAGGCGAGATGCGCGAGCTGCTCAGCGATACAGTGCTGCTGGCCATCGGCCACAGCGCACGCGACACCATGCAGACTCTGTTTAATCAGGGCGTGATGATGGTACAGAAGCCTTTCGCGATGGGCGTTCGTATTGAGCATCCGCAGTCCCTCATCAGCCAGAGCCAGTACGGTAAAGTCTGGCAGCACCCAGCCCTCGGCGCGGCTGATTACAAGCTGGCCGTCCACACGCCGGACAAGCGCGGCTGCTACACCTTCTGCATGTGTCCGGGCGGTGAGGTGATCGCTGCGGCAAGTCAGGCGGGCGGACTGTGCGTCAACGGCATGAGCTATCATGCCCGCGCCGGCCGAAACGCCAATGCCGCGCTGCTGGTGGGCGTAAACCCGCCGGACTTCGGCGATGATCACCCGCTGGCTGGCTTTGTGTGGCAGCGGAGCATTGAGCAGGCCGCATACCGCCTTGGCGGCAGCAACTACCATGCTCCCGTGCAGCGCGTGGAAGACCTCCTCGCAGGCCGCGCAACTGCCCGTCTCGGCGAGGTACTCCCCACTTATCAGCCCGGCGTAACACCCGCTGACCTTCGTGCCTGCCTGCCAGATTTTATCATCGACAACCTGAAATACGGCATCCGCGGCATGGACAAGCAGCTGCACGGCTTTGCGCATCCTGATGCAGTGCTGACCGGCGTGGAGACCCGGTCCTCCTCCCCCGTTCGCCTGAATCGCGACCGTACAACCTGTATGGCGGAAGGTCTTGACGGCCTGTTCCCCGTGGGAGAGGGCGCAGGCTATGCAGGCGGTATCACGTCAGCGGCGGTAGATGGCATTGTCGCGGCGCTGGCCGCCATCGAAAGGAGCCGCCTGTGAACGCGCTGCTGAGGGAGGCGCTGACTTCCTTCGGTCTGACTCATGCAGAGTTCATCCAGCAGCACGAGAACGCCGTATACCGGGCGGATGGGCAGTATCTCCTGCGCATCCACAAGGCTGCAGAAGGGCTGCAGGTCGATCACAACCCGGACAGGCGCTGCGCAGAGCTGGCCTTTCTGCGACACCTGGCCGACAGAGGCCTGCTTGTGCAGCGCCCCGCAGCCGAAACAACGCTGTCAGACGGCACCATGGCAACGCTGCTGACATGGCTGGAGGGCCATCACATCACCGAGGCGGAGTTCACGCCCGAAATGCAGCACCAGATCGGTGCAATGACAGCCCGTCTGCATCAAGCTGCACGGGGATTTCATCATCCGTCCATGCGCCGCTATGACACGACCCACGTCGCCCAGACGGCTGCTGATATCCGCCGCATGGGTAAGCGTTATGATCTGAATCGAGATGATATCACCGCAGCATGTCAGGCCGCGCAGGTGATTGAGGACAGGCTGCGCGGCGCTGCCACCGAATTTGTCCCCATCCATTGTGATCTTTCCCAGTCCAATATCCTGCTGACAGAAGGCGGGCTGGCTCCCATCGACTTTTCCCTCTTTGGCCTGGGGCATCCGATGCACGACCTGGGCATTCTGATCGGCAATACCAGTACCCTTGTGCAGCGCAAGGCTATCGCCGATGGCTACACCCAAGCTGGCGGACGCATTGATCTGCCGCTGCTGGATGCAGGGATGACCCTTGGACTGCTGGAAGCGCTGGTATTCCATGCGGACGTCTGGCCCAGGGAACCATGGTTCGCACCGCGCCTGACCCGCTGGACGGATGAAATGCTGCTCCCCCTCGCTAATGGCAAACCGCTGCTGGATGAAAACATGTACCTCGTCAATCTGAAATAAGGAGAATGCTGACCATGAACGTCAAAGAGAAATTCCTGCGCTATGTGCAGATCGAAACGACCTCCGAGGCTGAATGCCCGACCTGCCCCTCCAGCCCGAATCAGCTGGTACTCGCGAATCTGCTGGTCTCCGAGCTGAAGACCATGGGCATCGCCAACGCCCATGTGGATGAAAACGGCTATGTCTACGCGACTATCCCGGCAAAGGGGAATCACCCCGCAAAGGTCGGCCTCATTGCCCACATGGACACCTCCGACGGCGTGCGCGGTGCAACCAATCCCGTGTGCATCCCGAACTATGACGGCAAGGCCATCACTCTGAAGAACGGCGTGGTCATCGACGGCTTTGACTTTCTGCCCAGCCTTGCCGGTCAGGAGCTGATCGTCACCAGCGGCGACAGCGTTCTGGGCGCAGACGACAAGGCCGGCGTGGCGGAAATCATGGCCCTTGCCCAGCGCCTGACGGCTCCAGATGCCCCGGAGCACTGCACAGTATGCATCGGCTTCACCCCGGACGAGGAGATTGGCCGCGGCGCCGACCTGTTCGACGTGCCCGGTTTTGGCGCTGACTACGCCTACACGGTGGATGGCGGCGCACTTGGAGAGCTGGAGTACGAAAACTTCAACGCAGCCTCCTGTAAGGTAACTGTCAAGGGCGTAAACATCCATCCCGGCAGCGCTAAGAATCAGATGAAGAACGCACTGCTGCTGGGCATGGAATGGAACAGTCTGCTCCCCCCCGCTGAAACGCCTGCCCACACCGAGGGCTACGAAGGCTTCTATCACCTGATGCACATGTCGGGCGACGAAGAGCTGACGACGCTGGCATACATCATCCGTGATCACGACGCGGCGAAGTTTGACGCGCGCAAGGCCACCGTACAGCGCATCACGGATTATCTCAACGCCAAATATGGCGAAGGAACCTTCTCCTGTGAGATTCGTGACAGCTATCGCAACATGCGCGAAATGCTTGAGCCCCGCATGGACATTGTCGAAAAGGCAGGCGACGCATTCCGTGCCTGCGGCGTAACACCCATCACGACCCCCATCCGCGGCGGTACAGACGGCGCCCGCCTGAGCTACATGGGTCTTCTTTGCCCGAATCTGTCCACCGGCGGCTATAACTTCCATGGCCGCAAGGAGCTCATCACCGTCGAAGCTATGGAGAAGATGGTTGACGTACTGGAGAGCATCGTGAAAAATGCCTGACCGCCAAGGAGCATGTCTATGACAACAAAGATCACGGCAATGACGACCATGTGCGCCGACATTTTTGACAGCACCGGAGAGATTCTCCCCGGCGGCGAAGCGCTGAACTTTGCGGCCAATGCATGCCGCTATCCCCATGTTGACGCCGGGCTTCTCGGAGCCATCGGCGACGATGAGGTCGGCCGGCATGTACTGTCCGCCATTCAGGAACGGCCAATCCGTCACGACTGCGTCCACGTCATTCCCGGCGGCGTGACCGCCAGCAACCGCATTTATCACACCGCCGAAGGAGATCGTTACTTCAAGCCCGACTCCTGGACAAATGGCGTTTACGGCTCCTTCCAGCTCAGCCCGGAGGATCGAGCTGCCATTCAGGCCTCTGACGTTGTGTTTACCACCTACTACTGCCCCAATTTTGCCGACGTCATTGCCCTGCGCAAACATGGGCAGTTCAAGCTGGCCGTCGATTTCGATGTAGTGCGCGATTTTGATACGATGGAGTCCTTCCTGCCATGGATCGACTTCTTCTTCATCAGCGGCACAGAGGACATCCTGCCTGTATTCCGGTCCTGGTCGGATAAGTACGACAGCCTGATCAACGTGACACTGGCAGCTGCTGGAAGCGTCACCTTCCACAAGGGGCAGCAGTACCGCGTACAGGCCGTTCCGGTCGCAGAGGTCATCGACACCACAGGCTGCGGCGACAGCTACCATGCCGGCTTTGTCTGCTCCTTTGTGCGGGATGGTGATGTCATCGAAGCAATGAACGAAGGCTCACGGCGGGCGTCCATTACACTCTCGCATATCGGCGGTTTCTGAATCATATGCTTCTGCTCATCAGACAAGTGAGGTGAACAGGATGATGCTGCGTGAAATAACCTGGCTGGAAATGCTCGTACGGATCATCATAGCCTTCGTGCTTGGCGGTATGCTGGGCATGGAGCGCGGACTGAAGCAGCGTCCGGCAGGACTGCGGACATATATGCTCGTGTGCGTGGGCGCATGCCTGATCATGATGACTAACGAATACGTCGTGCAGCAGTACGGCTCAGGAGATCCTGTCCGCATGGGCGCGCAGGTCGTCAGCGGCATTGGCTTTCTGGGCGCAGGAACGATCATCGTGACCCGGCATAATCAGATCAAGGGCCTCACCACGGCTGCCGGACTCTGGGCCGCAGCGGCTGTGGGACTGGCAACAGGCGTCGGTTTCTACGAAGCCGCCATCGCAGGCGCGGTTGTGATTTTCGTCACATTGTCCGTACTGTCTAATTTGGATGACCGCATGCACCGCAAGACTGACCATTTCGAGGCTTACGTGGAGCTTCCTTCAAGTGTCAGTCTCGGAATGTTCATGGATGCACTGCATGCCCGCAGCATAACCGTAGAAGATGTTCAGCTGGACGCACATTTGGCCATGGATGACGGCAGCCGCAGCTTTCTGATGATGCTGAGCACCAGCCAGCGCTTTGACCGTGCAGAGCTGATGGATCAAATCGCCATTGCTGCCAAAGACGCCGATATTCAGTTGGTCAGCTGCCGAATCATATAACTGCATACACAAACAGGACTGCAACAAACGCTGCAGTCCTGTTTGCGTATGCAGTTTTGACACGCTTACGGTCAAGATGCTGTCTTATTGCCGAGAAATCAGCCAGTCACGTACCTCCAGCAGACTATCGTACGGGCCAAGGATGAATTTCTTCACCTCATCGTCCGGCTGCCAGAGATCCGGCACCATGATGGGCTTGCATCCAGCCTTATAGGCAGAAATCAAGCCATTGCGGCTGTCCTCCAGCGCATAGCAATCCTGCGGCTTTTCACCCAGCGCCGCGCAGGCCTTCAGGTAGATATCAGGCTCGGGCTTCGACTTATCCACCATATCACCGGTGATCACAGCATTGAAATACTCCCGGACGCGGGCATTTGTCAGGTGCTTCTCGACCTGGGGGCGGTTGGTAGAGGAAGCAACAGCCAGCTTATAGCCTTTCCGTCTGAGGTAGGTCAGCAGGTCATACAATCCGGGCTTGGCAGATACAGCGTACTTGCTGTAATACGCATCAATGTAGTCGCGCGAATGCTGCCAAAGCGCTGCCATGTCAACCTCACCGAACTCATCAAGCCACATCTGTTCACAGGCCTTCGTGTTCATACCAAGGGTTTTCAGGGCCATGTAGCCGGTCTTTCCCAAGCCCATCTGCTCACCTGCATAGTCCCACGCACCGATGAACACACGCTCCGTATCAAACATCAAACCGTCCATGTCAAAGATAAATGCTCTCATGATGATACCTCCACAGATATGCCATAATCCAGAATGACCTCGCCGTTGGCATCCGGCGTCGTGAAGCGCGGGCAGTTGTACCGCTCGAAGCACCAGTCGTCCTCCACGCGCTTCCATCCATGCTTCGTCAGCTCTTGCAAGCAGAGGACATGCGCTTCCAGCCCATAAAGCTCGCCATTATGCTCGCTTCCTTTTTTCCAGAGCACCGCATAGCTGCGCGGACCAACATCAATCGCTTCGTAGCCCTCAGGAACATCAGTATCCGGCGGACAGAAGAAGCCAATCCAGTATTCCAGCTCGCCATCCACCACGTGCATGGCAGCCATGGTGCTGTCCCCGACGATGGGCATGTGAAGCAGCTTGTCGATGGGCGCAAACCAGCCGTTTTGCCACCACTCGCCCCACTTGTGCCCATAGCCTCCGTTCATGCTGTCCGCAGGCGTGTAACGCTTGCCGATGAAGCGGCAGGCGGAGCAGTCCTCGATATGTGCGCTGACGATTTGCAAGGCCATCTTTTCACCTCCGCTTGAGCCATTATTGTACTCATCCGGATTACACGCGGCTTATCCGCATGATGAAAAAAGAGGAGAGGCGGAAACCTCTCCCCTGGAGTGATCAGAATCAATCCTCGTCGTCCTCGACCTTGTCGGCGGCGGCGATGACCTTCTTGGCCACGTCAGCGGGCACTTCCTCATAACGCTCGAAGGTCATGGTGAAGGAGCCGCGAGCCTGCGTCATGGAACGCAGATCGGTGGCATACTTGAACATTTCGGACTGGGGCGCTTCCGCAACAACCTGCTGCATGCCGCCAACCTGCTCCATGCCGATGATGCGGCCACGGCGCTTGTTCATGTCGCCCATGATATCGCCCATGTACTCGTCAGGCACGAGAACCTCAACGTGCATGATCGGCTCCAGCAGCACGGGAGACGCGTCAGCACAGCCCTTCTTATAGGCGATGCGGGCAGCGGTCTTGAACGCCATTTCGGAGGAGTCAACGGGGTGATAGGAGCCGTCGTACAGCTTCGCCTTCACGGAGACCATGGGATAGCCGGCCAGCACACCGCGCACCATGCACTCACGCAGGCCCTTCTCGACGGAGGGGATGAAGTTACGCGGAACGACGCCGCCCACGACTGCATCTTCGAACACCATCTCGGTGGAGCCATCCAGCACGGGGCTGAACTCGATCCACACGTCGCCGAACTGACCGTGGCCGCCGGTCTGCTTCTTGTGACGACCCTGAACCTTCACGGCCTTGCGGATGGTCTCACGATAGGGGATCTTGGGATCCTGCAGGATGGCATTGGCGCCGAACTTGGCCTGCAGACGGTTCTTGATGACCTCCAGATGCATTTCGCCCTGACCGGACAGCCAGGTCTCGGTGGTATCAACGTTCTTCTGGATGACGATGGAGGGATCTTCTTCCATCAGGCGGTTCAGGCCGGAGAAGATCTTGTCCTCCTCGCCCTGCTTGGAAGCGTACACAGCCTTGTGCATGCAGGGAGTCGGGAACACCATGCCGGGGTACTGGATGGGATTGTTGTAATCCGCCAGCGTATCGCCGGTAGAGGTATACTGCAGCTTGGCCAGAGCGCCCAGATCGCCTGCATGCAGGGTCTGCTTGGGAACCTGCTTCTTGCCGCGCATGATGTACAGACCGGAGGACTTTTCAGTCTTGTCCTTGTTGACGTTATACAGAATGGTCTGAGGAGTGATGGTGCCGGAGAAGATACGGATCAGGCTCAGCTTGCCCACGAAGGGGTCAGCAACCGTCTTGTACACGAACGCGGAGAAAGGCTCGTCATCCTTACACACGCGAACCTGATGCTCGCCGCTGCGGGGATTGAAGCCATCGTGCTCGATGCCCTGATGTGCAGGAGAGGGCAGATACTTGGCCATCAGATCCATGGTGCGGGCAATACCAACGCCAGTCAGCGCAGACAGCGCCACGACGGGGACGATGTCGCCGTTCTTCATGCCCTTATGGAAGCCCCTGAGGATCTCGTCGTAGGACAGCTCGCCTTCCTCGAAGTACTTCTCCATCAGCTCATCGTCGGAGCTGGCAGCAGCTTCCACCAGATCGTCAAAGGCCTTGTCGACCTTATCCTTCATGCTGTCGGGCATGGGGACTTCCACGCTCTTCTTGTAGGCGCCTTCATACGCCTTCTTTTCCAGCACATTCACAACGCCCTTGAAGCCGGCGCCTTCGCCGATGGGCATCAGCACGGGCACGACGCAGGAGCCATGACGGTCGCGCAGCTGCTGCAGAACCTTGTCAAAGGAAGCATGCTCGCGATCCATCTGGTTGATAATGAACATACGGCCGACCTGATGCTTGATGGCGTTGGTGAAAGCCTTCTCAGCGCCGACGGACAGACCGGTCAACGCAGACACAACAATGCCGACCGTCTCCACCACGCGCAGAGGACCGACCTGCTCACCGATAAAATCGAAATAACCAGGAACGTCAATGACATTGAGCATCTTGTCGTTCCAGTCGATGGGAGCGGTCGCAGCGCTCAGGGAACAGCCGCGCTTGATCTCTTCAGCTTCAAAGTCAGTCACAGTGGAGCCGTCCTCCACCTTACCCTGACGGTCGATGATGCCAGCGGCGTAGAGCATGGCCTCGGTCAGCGTGGTCTTGCCCTCGCCGCCATGTCCCATGAGGGCGATGTTACGGATATTGGTCGTGATGTACTCAGCCATGATAGTGTTCCTCCTTGTATAATAGGTGATTTGTTCCGTCCGGACAGCTCTCCATTGAACGTATGCAGCCTGCCGAACAATTTCTCCAAGAATGTTGAAATCAGTATATCATACATTGTGCAAAAAAGAAAGGGGGATTTTTAGTGAATTTTCATCTTTAGTTATTTTTTATAAATCCAGTGTAGCTATTTTGGCATACAACGGCTGTACTTTTTTTGTATTCCTCCCGGCCTTGATATGTACGGGAGGATGCTCTATACTGGTGCCAACACGATCAAGGAGAAGCGCCATGATGTCCCTGATCACCGAGCGCGGCTTCCCCAGCGTTCCCTTCTATGAAAAGAACGGCTTTGTGGAACTGACGAACGAGCTGACCATGGCCGGGTATGTGAACCGGCCGTAACATAAACGCCTCCGCATGCATCAAAGCGCGCGGAGGCGTTTCCTATTCAGATTGCGATCCACCAGCACACGCCGTAGCGGTCGATCACCGTGGCGTTGCAGGGATTCCATGGCAGAGGACCAACAGGCTGCAGCACAACACCGCCGTCCGACAACACATCGAAGGCATGGCGCACCGCCGCCTCGCTGCCCATTTCGAACACGTTGAAGGTCATGGTTTCCCACTTGAGTTTATGCACCAATGCAACGTCACAGGGATGCTGTGCTTCGGACAGAGCCAGGAAGCCCTCGCCGCTCACGGACAGCTCGCAGTGCTCGTAGGCCGTTTTGTCCTCGTTCCAGTATTCGCAGGTGATTTCCGCACCAAAGGCATTACAGTAGTGCTGTGCCGCTTCTGCGCTGTTCTTCACGTAGACCTGCGTGTAATTCTTCACGATTGTCCCCCCTTCAGCCACGCCGTGATCCGCCCGACATTCTCCTGCACAGGCTTCGTGCCGTCCACCCGCAGGACCGGCACATCCAGCGTATCCAGCCAACGGACAGCATAATCCTCCGGACGGGCGCTAATGTGATCGAAAAACCATTTCTCGCGCCCGTAGAGGTCGCCGCCGGGCATCGCCCTCTCGCCAAACCTGTCCAGTGAACGCTGCTGCACTCGCTTCAGGCGCAATTCCCGTGGGATCTCCACCAGTACCGCCCGCTCATAATACGGCAGCACCTCTGCACCGTAGTTTCCTTTGACAGCCGCAAATACGAAACGTTCGTCCTGCCGTACAGCCTCCAGCAGCAGCCGTTCAACCTCCTCCTGCGGACGCTGACGGGCAAACAGATCATCCGGATCATCCTTTGGGAAGTACAGATCCTCATTGTCAATGAACCGCCAGCCGAGATTTTCCGCCAGCGCACAGCCGAGGGTGGATTTGCCGCTGCCGTTAAGCCCGCAGATCAGAATCCCCATCTTTTGTCCTCTCCTTCCCTGATGGCCGTCAGCAGATATGCAAACTCCGTTTCCTGCATGGGCAGGATAAATAATCCCGCCTCGCGCAGGTGCGCTGCCATCCTGTGCGGGTCATCGGGATAGATACGCAGCTGCCTTGTGCCATAGTCCAGCACGTCCGACTGCGATTTGTCCAGCGAGATGACCGCCCTTCCGCCGGGCTTGAGCAGCAGCGCAATCCGCTGCGCTGCACCGAGCTTATCAGCAATATGCATGAAGGTCAGCGTGGAATATATCACATTGAAACGCTCTGTCGTCTCCCAGGTCATGAAATCCGCACACAGCAGGCGCACATTCGCCCGACCGGAAAGGTGCTGTGCCGCGCGTTCTATGCTTGCAGGCGAAAGATCCACACCTGTGAAGCTGCGGCAATCCAACGCCGTCCGGAGGGCCATCCGCCCCGTACCCACGCCGATTTCCAGCACATCCTGCGTACCGTCCAGCGCCAGCGCTGACAGAAAAAGCCGACCGTCCCAACCGTCCATATACTGCCGCAGCGGCTCCGGATCGTCCACAGGGTCGTTTCCCTCTCCGATCAGCAGATCATAGTGCCGGATAACGTCTGTCATCATTGAAGCTCCTTCTCCGCACGCACCAGCAGACGCTCCATCACAGGGATGACCTTCGCCGGGTCGCCGCTGGTCTCCAGCATCACGCTGCCCACGCCGTCTGCCAGCAGCCCGCGAGCAGTCAGCACCCGCCGAAGCTGACGCGCCGTGCCCTGATTGCCGTCCAGCACGGAAACCGTATCCGGCAGCAGCTCTCTGAGGATGGGGCGCAGGAATACATAGTGCGTACAGCCCAGCACGACCGCGTCCACCCTGTTCAGGTCATAGGGTGAAAACAGCTCCGTCAGATAACGTCGGGCCTGTTCATGCGCCTCCTGTTCCACCAGCTCCATGAGACCGGGACATGGCAGCGGAACCGCTCCCTCACCATAGCGCTCATAAAGCGCGCGGAATTTCTCCAGCTGCAGCGTCATGGGGGTAGCCAGCACCAGAATCGTACCGTCACGGCGCAGCTCATACGCTGGCTTCAGCGCCGGTTCAATGGCGACGATGGGCAGCTCGCAGCGGGCGCGCAGCTCCGCAGCCGCCACAGCCGAGGCTGTATTACAGGCAATTACCACCGCCTTGACGTCCTGAGCAAGCAGCCGCTGCATCACATGGTCAATGCATGCCATGCAAGCCTCGCGGGTCTTGGTTCCATAAGGCGCGTTTGCCGTGTCTCCATAAAACAGGAATCGCTCCTTCGGCAGCTCGCGCCGCAGTGCCGCAAGCGTCCCTATGCCGCCCACCCCTGAATCGAACACGCCGACGGGACTCCTTTTGTCTGCCATGGCTGCGTCTCCCTTCTGTTTCGCGTGTTCCTATTATACCCGTAATTCGCAGGAAATGCAACGACCACATCGACCTTGCGAAATTCAGCGAAGCACTGTATAATGGTAGAGAAAATGCTACGATAAGGAGCGAACCCGCCATGGTTGATACAAGCCAGGAAATCCGTCTGGGCGACGTGGTACAGACCCGCAAGCAGCATCCCTGCGGCGCAAGCATCTGGACCGTTACACGCACCGGCGCGGACATCAAGATTAAATGCAGCGGATGCGGACGCATCGTGATGATGGACCGCGAAACCTTCCTCAAGCGCCGCAAGAAAACCATCACACAGGGGCCCGACCCTGCCGGAAATCCCGTATGACCGAGCTTGCTGAGCTGTTTTTATGCGCAGTAGGCGTGCTCCTGCTGCGTCTGTTCATCCTGTCCTTTGCCCGCGTCAAGGGGCGGAGTATGCTGCCCACGCTGGAGAACAGGGACTGGCTGCTGGTCTGGCGGCTCTCCTATCGGACAGGCAGGCCGAAAAGACAGGATGTGGTCATCTGCCGCTATCCCGGCCGCTGCTGGCGGAATATCCGCTTCCTGCCACTGTCCTTTGTCAAGCGCGTCATTGGCCTGCCGGGCGAAACGGTCGAGGTGATCGACGGCGTGGTGCACATCAACGGCCGTCCGCTGTACGAACCATATCTTGACCCGCGCCGCACCCGCTTCCAGCGTAATCGTCCCCCGATAACACTCGGCCCTGACGAATACTTTGTCCTCGGAGACAACCGCGACAGCTCCAATGACAGCCGCCGCGTGGGGCCGCTGAAGCGTCAGGCCATCCGCGGGCGGGTCTGCTTTGCGCTCAGGCCGCTGAACCGTATCCTCAAAATCCGCTGAAATAATGCAGTTTGTTACAGAGTTTTCTTGCACAGTTGTGCAAACTGTGTTATAATGATGCTGAATATGTCTGCCCTGCAGGTATGAAATAGATATCTACATAAAGGTTGGTGACCCTCATGCGGAAGTTCTTCCTCCTGCTGCTGCTCATGGCGAGCCTTTTTCTGTGCCCTGCGGCCCTTGCGGATTCCTTCACGTTTGACGATTTCAGCGCAACGTGTGAGATTTCCGGGGACAAGTACACCATCATCACCCCTGACAACATCGCCGGGCATGCAGATTTTCTGGCCGTCAACGGCTCGACGGTGGATGAAACGCTGGCCGATTGGAATGCCCGCGGCGTGTTGCTGCAGGCCTGGTCCTCCTCGGGTGACGTTTGCATCGAGCTGAGTGCCGTGCAGGATGATTTTGCCGCACAGTATTATGACGTGAATCAGGTCACCGATGACGAGCGCAAGACCTACCGTCTTGGCCACTCCTCCGACAAGAACGGCTACTACCGCGAGCAGGGCTACGACTATGAGTCCGCCCAGTGGAAGAATACGTCCAAGACAGGCCGTTTCCTGCAGCTGCAGTATACCCGTACGGTCAACGGCGAAACCTACCGCGGCTATGCCCGCAAGACCATCCGCAACGGCTACACCATCCACATGGACTATCAGGTGCATGGCCGCGGCCTCAAGAGCTCGGACAAAAATGCGCTGGATGACATCATGGACACCTGGGAGTTCCTGGAGGTATTCCCCCGCCCTGCCACCAGCGTATCCAAGCTGATCTTCTCCGCCGAACCGCCGCTGGAAACCTCCACAGGCAAGTTTACCGTCAAGGGCAGCGGCGCCACCGGCCTGCAGATCATCGGCGTAGTGATGCGTATGTCTGCCTCTGACGCCTATCAGTTCGACACCACCATCGGCAAGTCCGGCAAGTTTGAGCTGGATGTGAAGCTCCCCAGCGAGGGCTACTGGCTGATGACTTATACCGTTGTCAACGGCGATACCGTCGTTGAAGAGGGCGCATTCAATCCCATCACCTATCAGGCCAACCTGCTGACGGTCACCCTGAATGCCGATCTTCCCACTGCCATCACCGGCAACGAGTTGATCATCTCCGGCACCACCATGAAACAGACCAAGGTGCAGTGCATCGTTGACGGCCGCTACCAGAAGCAGATCACCACCAACAATTCCGGCAAGTTCTCCTTCGAGCTGGATACCAGCGAGGAAGGCGTGTACACCATCACCCTTGTGTTCGAGAAGAAGGGCTATGCAACCCGCCGTTTCCGCTCCGAGGCCAGCCGTACCTACACACAGGAGGATATGCGCCAAAAGGTTCGCGACGAGGCCGTCAAGCCCTCCTACAGCAACCTGACCAGGAAGATTGACGGCTACACCGGCCGCTACATGGTCTATACCCTGCAGATTGAACGCATCGACAAGACCTCCACCGGCTATCTGATCTTTGCCGGTCAGAGCAAAACCAAGGCTGGCGTGTACAAGAATGTCATGGTGATCCGCAGCACGGATGAGCCTGATTTCTCCGCTGGCGGCGAGGCGCGCATGTACCTCAAGTGCCTGGGCACCTACGATGTGGTGACCGATGCCGGCACAGAAACCTACCCCTATTTCGACCTCCAATTTGTCGAATAAATAATCCACAGCATATGAACAGGCGGCTGACCATCATCGTCAGCCGCCTGTTTTCTGCTTTATTCCATGTCCTTATTTGCCCGCTGCTGCGCCCGACGAGCCTTGCACATCTCCTGCATGGTACATTCAGCACAAAGGGGACGCTGAGCTTTACACACGCGGCGGCCATGAAGGATCAGCCGGTGATGGAAATCAAGCCAGTCTGCCTTTGGAATCGCCTTTTGCAGCTGCAGCTCCGTCTTGAGCACATCGTCAGCCTCCGCGAGGCCGAGACGGTTACTCACGCGGAACACATGCGTGTCCACCGCAATGGCCGGAATCCCGAATGCGTTGGACATGACCACATTGGCCGTTTTGCGTCCCACGCCCGGCAGCGCAGTCAGCTCCTCCATGGTGCGCGGCACCTCCCCGCCGTGACGAAGCATCAGCAGCCTGCAGGTTTCGATAATATTGTTCGCCTTTGATTTGAAGCCGCAGGATTTAACCATTGGATGCAGCTCCTCCACGGTCGCAGCCGCCATGCTTGCCACGTCGGGGTAACGTGCAAAGACGGCGGGCGTCACCTTGTTGACCATCTTGTCAGTACACTGGGCGGATAGCATCACCGCCACAAGAGTTTCGTAGGGATTGGTGAAATTCAGCTCCGGGCCGGCATCGGGATAGAGCTTCGCCAGCTCGGCGAGGATCGCTTTCTTGGAGAAACGCATCGTTACGCATCCTTTCCGCGGGTCAGCCGCATATCCGGCGGCAGCACATGGGCAGCTCGTGTCAGCAGCATCAGCGTCACAAACGCCAAGGCGCCGTTCACCACCAGCTCAATCGGGTAATTCACCGCACGCACAGACGCCCAGACCCAGAAGCTTCTGCCCGGAACGAATCCGAGGATACTCAGCCAGTAAGAGTTGAGCAGCCAGGTGATCAGCAGCGATACCGCTACCGCAAAAAATACCCGGAGCACCGTGGGCTTCCACCGGTGCAGCACCAGACCGCAGGCAAGACCTGCCAGCACATTTGTCAGCGTGAAGCCGGGGAAATAGGCTCCCGCCGGGAACAGCTGCGCGCCGATGAAATCCCCCAGACCACCGACAATGGCAGCAGGAAGCGGGCCCAGCAGCGCCCCAGATGCAGCAATCGGCAGCAGCCCCAGATTGTACTGCTTCCCCAGCAGCGGAACCTGCAGCAGATTGCCCAGCACAATCTGAAGGGCCGTCAACATCGCAGTGAAGGTGATCATCTGGATCGAGAAAACGTTTTTCTTTTTTTGCATACAAAAAACCTCCTTATCACAGTCGTAAAAGGAACCGACTCGCAGGAGGCAGCTTGCACCGAAGCAGCGGGATGCGCCGCTGGCACCGCGGAAACCATATCAGCTTCTTCCCATCGGGCTGAAAAGAAAGCAGATGAGGTCCCCTTCGTTTCATGACAACTCCCCGTTCATGAACACTTGACGCGCCAGCAGCTACTCTGCCTGATACGAATCACCATCATTGTATTCGTTTTTTCACCAAAATGCAAGGATAATACCATAAAAGTACAGCCGCCCGCATGTCACAGACGGCTGCCAATTTATCCAACAATCACACTGACGAGCTCCACCGTAGCCTCTGCGATCAGCGACACTGCTACAAACACCCATACCGCGCTGGTTGCACCGAAGGGATTAACAAGAATGATCGCCGCGAGTACTGCTGCCAGCAGCGCCGCAATGCCCGGCATGTACCATCGCCCTGCCTTCGCACGGAGCATATCGGCCATTTGCTGCAGTTTCATGGCCGCCAGCACCAGCATCCAGCCGGCATAAAGAACCGTCAGCAGCGGAAACGCAGTGAGAAACCAGGGGTATTGGGTGATGCACACCACACCTGCCATTATCAGCACCATTCCCTTAAAAAGCTGCTGCTTCTGCGCACCGATTTCCGGCTTCCCCAGAAAGTACCGCACAAGGTTCATCACGCCAAGCAATGCCATCACCGCGCCTGCGCCGATGATGATGCTGCTGGTAAAGCCTACGGGGTTGATAAGCAGCAATACGCCTGCGATGATTTCCAGCATGCTGGTCATCACGCTGCCCGCCTTCCCCTTGAATACCTGCTTCATTGTTATTTCCTGCCTTTCGTACGGATGTTATGCGTTGAGGATGGTCATGAATTCCTCGCCGGTTATGGTTTCCTTTTCATAGAGATGCTTTGCCAGCTGGTCGAGCTTCATGCGGTTTTCGGTGAGGATCTTCATCGCCCGGTCATACTGGCAGCGCACAAGATCGACAACCAGCGTATCGATGCGTGCCTGTGTTTCCGATGAGCAGGAAAGCGATGCATCGCCGCCAAGGTAGGCATTCTCAACCGTTTCCATGGCAACCATGCCGAATTCATCGCTCATACCGTAGCGGGTAATCATGGCGCGGGCCAGCTTTGTGGCCTGCTCAATGTCATTAGCCGCACCGGTGGTGACATTGCCAAAGACCAGCGCTTCCGCTGCCCTGCCTGCGGTATAGGTGGCAATCTTATTGACGATCTCCTCGCGGCTCATCAGGTAATGATTCCCCTCGTCAAGCTGCATCGTATAGCCCAGCGCGCCCGAAGTTCGCGGAACAATGGTGATCTTCTGCACAGGCGCAGAGTGATCCTGCAGAGCAGCCACCAGCGCATGTCCGATCTCGTGATAAGCCACGATGGATTTCTCCCGGTCAGTAAGAATGGCGTTCTTCTTCTCATAGCCAGCGATGACGACCTCGATGGCTGCCTCCATGTCAGACTGCATCGCTTCTGTGCGATGGTCACGTACAGCTCTCAACGCAGCCTCGTTGACAATATTGGCCAGTTCTGCACCGGAGGCTCCGGAGGCCATGCGGGCGATTGCAGCGTAATCAATGTCAGGAGACGCCTTGATCTTCTGGGCATGGACGCGCAGGATGGCCTCGCGGCCCTTGAGGTCAGGAAGCTCCACTGGCACGCGACGATCGAAACGTCCCGGACGGGTCAGCGCCGGATCAAGAGACTCAGGACGGTTTGTCGCCGCAAGAATGATAACCCCGCCGGATGACTCAAAGCCGTCCATTTCCGTCAGCAGCTGATTCAGGGTCTGCTCACGCTCATCATTGCCTCCAAGCCTTCCGCCGTCACGCTTCTTACCGATGGCGTCGATCTCATCAATAAAGACGATGCAGGGTGCCTTTTCCTTGGCCTGCCGGAACAAATCTCGTACCTTCGATGCACCCATGCCGACGAACATCTCCACAAATTCAGAGCCTGAAATGGAGAAGAAGGGTACATTTGCCTCACCCGCAACAGCCTTGGCCAGCATGGTCTTGCCTGTACCGGGAGGTCCGACCAGCAGAATCCCCTTGGGCATCGCAGCGCCGATCTCGCGATACCTGGACGGATCATGCAGGAAGTCAACGATCTCCTGCAGGTTCTCCTTCGCCTCGTCCTCGCCTGCCACATCGTCAAATTTGATCCCAGCAGAGGACTTGACATATACCTTCGCGTTGGATTTGCCCATGCCAAAGGACATCGCGTTGCCGCCCATCCGCTTGCTCATCTGCTTCGTCAGCACCCGGGCGATGATCGTGAACATCAGGATCGGCAGCACCCAGCTGAGAAAGAACGCCAGAAAGGGTGACATCTCATCCACGATTTCTGTGGAGAAGGTAGCCCCATTTTCATACAGGCGCTGCGTCAGTTCCGGATCATACATCAGGCCAGTCCGGTAGACCTGCTTTTCCTCTTTGTCGGTGAAGAGGATCTGATTGGACTCCACATTCACCAGCCCGACATTGCCGTTCAAGGTCATGTCCATGAACTTCCCGTAGTCTACCTCAACGATTCTCTGGGTATCAATCATGGGCATCACCAGCGCGTTGAACAGAAAGATGACCAGCAGGACGATCACATAATAGTATATGACCGGTTTTCTCGGATTCTTGATTTCATCCATGTTGCTTTATACCTCCCACAGTCAAAGGGTATCACTCTATTTTGAACCGAACGTGGCCTCAATATCAACTGAATATGAACTTGCAGCATCTCCGCACATGAAAAGGCAGGCGTTTCATTCGCCTGCCTCAAAAGATGATATTACAGCTTCCCGACGATGTCATCCATGGTATAAATGCCGGGCTCTTTGCCAACAAGGAACTCAGCCGCCCGGAGCGCACCCGCTGCAAACACACTGCGGTTCTCGGCGCTGTGGCTGAGTTTGATGCGCTCGGACGTGCCAAAGAAGCACACCTCATGCTCTCCCGTCACCGTACCGCCGCGCAGAGCATGTACGCCGATCTCCTGCTTCTGGCGCTTGGCATCGCGGCCATGACGGCCATACACAGCCTGACGTTCCTCTGCACAGCCCTCCTTTACAGCGTCCACCAGCATCAGCGCCGTTCCGCTGGGAGCATCGGCCTTGCGGTTGTGATGCGCCTCGACGATTTCGATATCGAAGCTCTCGCCCAGCACAGAAGCCGCCTTCTTTGCCAACGCACGCAGCAGCGCAATGCCAAGACTCATGTTGCCGCTGCGGAAGATCGGAATGACTTTCGCTGCTTCGTCGATGGCAGACAGCTGTTCCTCCGTGAGACCTGTTGTCGCAATAACCGCAGGGACGTGATGCTTGACCGCATAGGTCAGCAGATCCGCGCCGGGCTTCCAGGTGGAGAAGTCGACGATCACATCCACCTTCGGACACTCCTCATAGGTCGTATACATGGGGAAATCAGCCGCACCGGTACGGATATCCACACCGCAGGCAACCTCAATGCCGTTTGTCTCCGCCTGACGGGCCACCTCACGGCCCATGTAGCCCAGCGCGCCGGAAATCAGAATGTTCATTGTATTGCTCCTTTTCACGGGTCATCGGGAACTCATGCCCTGTCGGCGTGCTCTCCGGCAGGTTCAAAGCCCCGGATTTGAAAACCACTCAGCCCCGATGCAGGCGCATTGGAGCTGAGTGTTCGGATCATCATGGTCAATTGTGTGAGATGCCGGCTTACTTGATCAGCCCCAGCTCCTGCATCAGCGCAACCATCTTCGCGCGGTTGGGCGCAGACATGGGCACCAGCGGCAGACGCACCTCATCGGACATCTTGCCCATCAGGGACAGCGCCGCCTTGGCGGGGGTAGGATTGGTCTCATAGAACAGGGACTGGATAAAGGGCAGATACTTGAGCTGCAAGGCATTCGCCTCCGCCCACTTGCCCTCCAGCGCCAGCCGGGTCATCTCGCTGGTTTCCTTGGGCATGACATTGGACACAACGGAAATCACGCCCTTGAAGCCAATGTTCATCAGCGGGATGATCAGCTCATCCATGCCGGAATAGAAGGTCACCTGATCGCCGCAGAGGCGGATCTTTTCCATTGCTTCCACAAAGTCAGGATTGGCCTCCTTCACCGCCACAACGTTCTCATGGGCAGTGATGCGCTTGAGAGCGCCGGGCGTGATGTTCATGCCCGTACGGCCCGGCACGTTATATACGACCACAGGCAGGGTGTCGCTGTCCGCGATGGCATTGTAATGCGCCACAAGGCCATCCTGCGTAGTCTTGTTGTAATAAGGCGTAACGCACAGCTGCGCATCGGCGCCCCAGTCCTTGACCTCCTTGGCAGCCTCAATGACCTCCTTGGTGCAGTTGCTGCCCGTGCCGGCAATGACGCATGCGCGTCCCTTCGCCTTGTCGGTCACGAAGCGGATCACCTGCAGGTGCTCCTTCCAGGTCATGGTGGAGGGCTCGCCCGTGGTGCCTGCTGCCACGAGGCAACTCACGCCGTTTGCAAGCTGTTCCTCAATCAGCGCTTCAAAGGCCTCCCAGTCGATCTCGTCATTACGGAACGGTGTAACGATCGCCGTACCGGTACCAGTGAACAAAGGCTTCATATCTTCGTGACCTCCTTGACAGGTTGGTTGTTACTTCTTAGTAATGTAGCCCTTCTTGCACAGGAGCTCGGCAGTCAGCATTGCACCGCCGGCCGCGCCGCGCACCGTGTTGTGAGAAAGGCAGACAAAGCGATAATCGAAAAGCTTATCCTCACGCAGACGGCCGATAGACACGCCGAAACCATTCTGGAAATCGCGGTCCAGACGAGTCTGGGGACGGGTCGGATCCTCAAAGTACTGCAGGAAGGGCTTGGGCGCGCTGGGAAGCTCCAGACGCTGCGCCTCGGTCTCGTAGTTTGCCCAGCGCTCCTTGATCTCCTCAATGGAGGGCTTGTTCCTGAAGGACACGGACACGGCTGCCATATGACCATCCGAGCAGGCAACGCGCAGGCACTGGGCACTGATAACCGGCAGCGTCGCGTTGACAATCTTGCCGTCCTGTACCTTACCCCACAGCTTCAGGGGCTCGTTCTCGCTCTTTTCATCCTCGCCGCCGATGTAGGGGATCACATTGTCCACCATTTCAGGCCAGGACTTGAAGGTCTTGCCCGCGCCGGAAATGGCCTGATAGGTGCACACGCTGACCTTCTCGGGGCCGAAGTCCATCAGGGGCGTCAGAGCAGGCACATAGGACTGGATGGAGCAGTTAGGCTTGACGGCGATGAATCCGCGCTTGGTACCCAGACGCTTTCGCTGCGCCTCAATGACCTCCAGGTGCGCCGCATTGATCTCCGGCACCACCATGGGCACATCCTCCACGCCGCGGCAGGCGCTGTTGTTGGACACAACGGGGATTTCATGCTTTGCATAGGCTTCCTCAAGGGCGCGGATTTCATCCTTCTTCATATCAACCGCACAGAAGACGAAATCAACCTGCTCGCCCACAGTGTCAATGTCAGAAGCATCCACAATGGTCAGCTCCGCCACATCAGCGGGGATCTCCCAGTCAAAGGCCCAACGATCGCCAACAGCCTCACGATAGGTCTTTCCGGCGCTGCGGGCAGACGCAGCCACACAGGTCACCTGAAACCAGGGATGATCCTTCAGCAGGGAAATGAAACGCTGGCCCACCATGCCGGTAGCGCCAACAATACCAACGCGATACTTCTCCATTTTGCATACCCTCCGTATTCTTTATTCACTTGATGGCCCAGATGTCATTGAAAGTAAAAATCACCCCAAGCGAAGCCTGCGGTGCTCAACAGGCAGACCCAGCGCATTGATCGCCCTGTCCGCCCATGAACCAGCGCTCCGCCGGACCGGCGTCCTGCCGGCCGATGACAGCTGCAGACCTGTCCGGCCTGCACCCAAGCACAGGAGTGTCGGCTTCCCTCCTGCCTTTCGGCGCATCGCTCCTTCACGCGGCATCTGCGGAAGCCTGTCCTCCGCCGCGGTACCCGGCGCTGCGCACCTCTGATTCCATCAACATCTATGCTGTTTGGGGTTACCATGGCTATCTTATCACGGTTCATCCCGTCTGTCAACGGAAGTGCAATGAAAAGACAGAATCAGGACAAAATTACAAAAGGGCGCAGACCCGCACAGGCGCGCCCTTCCGCTCAGGTTCGTTTTCCCCTGCCCGTCATCATTCGGACAACGCCGCTGAGGAACCTCGGCAGCCGGATGCATACCATCCGCACACGCATCTTCTTCACCTCCTGCCGCATTGAATAAGCCAATAGCCCAGCGCCACCAATGCTGCTCCAGCCAGCGCCGCCCATGCCCAGCCAGGGATGCACAGGAACAGCAGCAGCAAGCCCGCAGCAATCATCACGCTGCCAAGAATGCGTCCGCCGCTGTCGTCACAGCCCCGATATCGTCTTTGGGGACGCCTATCCTGCCTGCATCGCATCATCACAACCCCCATTTGCAGTAGCATTCTATGCACAGCACGGAAAATCATGACCCTCCCGGGACAAAAGATGCGATGGGATTCGTTGAATCTCCTGAAGGGTTTGTTTACATTCGACATTTACAAGACGGAGAAAATCATGTAAAATAGAATGTGTACTTATGACAATCCCATCCTGACGCCTGGATGATCATAACAGAAGCTACCGTACAGGAGGATCGCTTATGCCATCGATGACCGATATGACCACCCTGATCAATGACCTGCTGCCCAATCTGGTCGATTTCCTCATCTATGCGGCCGAGGCAATGATGATGCTCATCGGTCTGTTCAAGTGCCTGCTTCCGCTGATGGGCACCACCCGCGCGCTGCGCCGGGCAATCCGCCGTCTTCAGCAGGACGCAGGTACCCGACAGGGTACGCCCGTGTGGCAGGAAAAGCGTTTCATGGGCAACCGTCTCAAAGGCTCCTGGCTGCGATTTCTTCAGAATGCCGAGCAGCTTGATCGCCGCGGCCTTCCCTGCAACGTGGAGGAGTACATCAACGACGATACTGTCACCCACGGCCCCGGCAACGCTCAGCTGGCTGAACTGATTCCCAGCCTGCTGACAAGCCTTGGCATTCTGGGCACCTTCATCGGCATGGTGCGCGGTCTGGGCGGCCTCGACTTTACAGACTCAACGAAAATCATCGAGGGCATCCCGGTTCTGCTCTCCGGCATGCAGTTCGCCTTCGGCACTTCAGTCGCAGGCGTGAGCTGCTCAATCATCTTCAACGTGCTCAACCGTACCCTGCAGGGTTCAAGCTACCGGGCGATCGACGATTTCGTTGAATGCTTCACTTCGCTGGCAATGTCCCGTCCGCTGGATAATGACGTGCAGCTGATCTGCCAGAATCAGGACTCCAATCACATGCTCTCAAGCCTCACAGAGGTGCTTCCCGGCCAGCTTGCTGGAGCGATGGAAACCTCTGTGTCCCGCGCGATGCAGCCCGTTGCGCAGGCAATGGACAATTTCCTCGTCGGGGCAACCCGCGCGCAGGTGGACGGCGTAGGCCGCATCGTCACCAGCTTCGTTCAGCAGATGAACATGTCTCTGAATGATCAGTTCGTCCAGCTGGGCCGCACGATGACAGAAATCAACCAGAACCAGCAGGTTTCTGTGGATCGCCTGAATCAGGCTCTGCAGGCTGCGGGCACCATCGTCGGGGATGTGAAACAGCTGCATACTGTATCAACGGACGTGATGAACCATTTTGAACAGTATGTGCGCGAGCTGGGCGACGCCCGCCGCCGCGACGAACGCTTCGAGCAGTCCACCGCTTCCCTGCTGGACAAGATGCAGCAGATGAACGCCGCACAGTCCAAGGCGCTCCAGCAGGTCACCGACAGCCATCAGGTCCTCCTCGGCAGCATCCGTCAGTTCACCGCCCAAAGCGAAAAGTCCATCGCGGGCGTGCAGCAGTCTGCCGCTGCCAACGGACAGCAGCTCACACAGGTGGCTGCCTCCATGAGCAGCGCCGGTCAGGAGCTGTCCGCAAGCTGCCAGAGCTTCGTACAGAATGTGGTCGGCGGCCTGAGTCAGGCGCTGGGCATGTTTGATCAGAACATGACGACCCTCATCGCCGCTCTGACAGAAAAAATCGACAGCCTGTCCGCCTCGGGCGTCAGCGGCACGACTGCCGAGCAGACCGCTGAGCTGCAGCGCCTGCTGACCCAGCTGAAGCAGTCCATCCCCGCCAAGGAGGAATGATCATGGCCCGCCAACGCATCCATAACAGCCGCAGCGGCACAGGCGCCGGCAACGCAGGCGCCAGCTGGATCAGTTACTCCGACCTGATGTGTGCCCTTCTGCTGATGTTCGTGCTGATGCTCTGCGTCATCCTGTACCAGTATTTCACGATGATGGAAACCAAGACCGCCGAGCTGGATGAGCAGAAGGCGCTCATCAGCGTGCAGCAGTCTCAGCTTGACGCTCAGACGCTGCAGATCGCCTCGCAGCAGGTGACCATGGATCATCAGAATGCGCAGATCATCGTCATCCAGACCACGCTGGAAGAGAAGGAACAGCAGCTGATCACCCTTGAAAGCAGCCTTGCCAACCAGAAGAATCAGCTGATCATCCTGCAGGGCAAACTGGACGACAAGGAAACCGAGCTGAGCACCATGGCAACCAACCTCGCCAACAAAGAGATCGCCCTGCAGGCCGCTATCGAAGCACTCAATGCCAAGCAGCAGGCACTCAACAGCCAGACCGACAAAATTGAGGATATGGTCGGCATGAGGACGCAGATCATCAGCGACCTGTCCACGTCCCTCTCCCGCGCCAACCTGAGCGCCGCCGTCGATCCCAATACGGGTGACATCGTGCTGGACAGCGCCGTCCTCTTCAAGACCAACTCCTCCGACATCATGTCGGACGGCCAGTATCTGCTCAACCGCTTCATCCCCGTGTATCTCGAGGTGCTGCTCCGTCCGGAATACAGCGATTATCTGGGCGAAATCATTATCGAGGGCCACACGGATGATCAGGGTACCTACCTGAACAACCTCAAGCTGTCTCAGAACCGCGCGCTGGAGGTAGCCGAGTATGTGCTGAGCATGTATCCCGAAGGCTCCGAGAAGCGCAAGATGCTTGAGCAGATTCTCACCGCCACAGGCCGCAGCGAATCCGACTTGATTTACTATCCCGGTACCACCGTTGTCAATCAGGACGCCTCCCGCCGCGTGGAATTCAAATTCAGCCTGAAGGATGCAGAAATGATTGAGGAAATGAATCGTCTGCTGAAGGGCGAATAACCCATACCCGCATATCAAGGAAGGAGGGATTCCGCCAGGAGTCCCTCCCTTTCCCAACTTGTTTGAAAGGTGACGCTATGAAATTCTTTGCCATCCTGACCGTACTGATCCTCATTGCTTCGCTGGCAGGCGTCGGCTGGCTGTATATGACCGCTAACGTAGTTGTCGAAGCTACCGGCGTTACTGCGCTGGAAGCATCTGCGCAGCCCGAGTTGTTTGAGCAGCTCCGCACACAGATGCGTCTGGGCGCAGTGGTCGGCACCCCCTTCATCGCACAGGGCGAACTCACCAACGCAGAGGACTACCAGTTTCTCACCTACACCATCCGCCTGCGTAACGACTGTTACGTTCCTGCAGACATGGTAGAACTGCAGATCAGCCCCATGGCCGGGGACGTGCTGCAAATTGGCTCTTCCGTCAGCGCTGCGCTTCCTGCCCGCGGCACTGCTGATGCCACCGCCACCCTCCTCACCGACGTGAACATGCATTCCATCCGCGAGGTCGTCGTGACCTACTACATGTGGGGCGTGCCGTTCACCGTCAAAACCACTGTCCGGTAATCGCACAGACAACGAAAAGAGCTGGCTCCGCAAATGCAAGCCAGCTCTCAGACTGTCAAAAAAAGCTTCACGGGAGGTGTCGGAGGGCCCGCAGGCCCTCTGACTGTAATCGTATCGCGGGGCTTTGCCGCGCGGGCGGGGCGGTTTCGGCATCAGCCGAAACCATTCCTTACATTTTTCACGGCCG
>JAFTWV010000024.1 GCA_017465155.1 Clostridia bacterium | reverse complement strand
TTCTTGAACTTCCACTCAAAGCCATCATAGGTGAACTTGAAGGAATAGCCCTTAAAGATTTCCGCCACCAGGCCGTTGGTGATCTGCAGATCAGACACTTGCTTGAGCGGGATGGTGTACAGATGCTCTCCCACATTTGACTTCATGTCCGTGTCGTAGATGGAAAGCTCGTTGCCGACCACGCCCATCAGCACCATGCCAAACTGACCGTCCGGCAGACCTACCGCCGTAGCACAAAACGCGGCTCCGCGCGCATCGCATACACCAGCATCCAGCATTTTCTGTGCAAACTTGTTCAGGTTACTCATTGTTTTATCTCCTTTACTCGTATCAGTGTTTGTTTCCAACTATACTCTGCCTGTTATCATTACCGCCTGATCTGTTCCAGGATTGTGGGATCTTTGATCTTTCCATCCTCCGCAAAGAGCAGTACCTTGGAGATGATCTCCGCCGTCTTGGGGTCTTCATCCACAAAGGGCAGGAACAGCTTGCCCCGATGTTGGGAATGGACCGGTAACACCGACAACATCGTTCCGCCGATCTGATGTACCACACCGCTGCCCAGATGGACACTGTACTGCGCCAGTTCGCCGGTGATGATAGCATGGCGATCCTTGATTTCCACATTGCTCAGGCGGAACAGCGGCAGCGTGAA
Organism: Clostridia bacterium; assembly: GCA_017465155.1. Classification (GTDB taxonomy): domain Bacteria; phylum Bacillota; class Clostridia; order Christensenellales; family Aristaeellaceae; genus UBA11524. Next base: position 4,182 of record JAFTWV010000024.1, on the reverse strand, counting down.
GGACAAGATGGCCGCGCGCATCTCCATGGTAGAGTGGCTGGTTTCCGGATCGACGCCGCCCGCATGGGCCACGCTGACAGCCAGATCCACATCGCGCATGACCTCGGAGAAGATGATCTCCGGCACATCATCGATTTTGAGCTGCTTCCCGGTCTTCCGGTCAAGGAAGGCCACCCACTCCAGCGTGGGGGCTTCGATGTCCGCCGGGCTGAACCAGTCCGCCAGCGCCCAGATCGTGGCGACGATGTTCTCCTTATAGTAGATCTTCTGCAGACCAGCTTCCGCATCAGCGATCCAGCGGCGTGTCTTCAGGCAGGCCATGGTACGGGCGGGCTGAATCTGATTGCCGGCATAGCGCAGGGAGGTATCCTTGCCCAGCTCGTCCGGCGTCTTAATATACAGCTCGCGGAACACCTGCCGGAAGGGCTGCACCATGTGATCCGAGTAGATCTTCCGCTGGCAAGGTAGCCACTGCTGGGCCTTCCACAGGTGGAATGGATGCGCCACGACCAGCTCGCAGGAAGCATCCAGCATGGTTTCAACACCATCTGCATCTGTGAGCGTCAGGCCGTCGACGAAGCCGAAGCGCTCGCCCTGCATGAACACCAGATGACGAAGCATCGGCGTAATCACAGGATTGCCCATGAGTGCAGCGATCTCCCCTGCTGTGAACACGGTGGACGCCTCCATGGCATCCTCCAGCATCCGCTTTGCACGGCGTTGCTGCTCCACCAGTTGCTTCTTCATGTCGTTCAGCCGCAGGATGTACTCGTTCTTCTTGTACTTCGCCGGGATGCTCTTGAGCGCTTTGCTGCCCTTCATGCATAGCAGATTGGTCACACCCTGATCATCCACGTTGAGCTGCACGGTCAGATCATCAATGGCATGGGGCTCAAACAGTTCCCGGCTTTCTTCTACCAGACGGGTTTCCATGCGCAGCGTCAGGCGCATGCTGTCGGCATATCCGGCGTTGAGGGCAAGGTTCGTCAGCGCGATCTCGCCAGCTGTCTTCTCGCTGGCTGCACGCTGAGCGCCAAAGCCCCGGCTTTCCTTCAGGAACTGCTGAATGTACAGGTAGCGCGACTGCAGATCATCCTCGCCGGAGAGCGGAATGAGGGCGTATGCCATCAGCAGATCCTTGTTGCGCTTGGCTGTGATCTCTTCCTTCGTCGCCGCCAGCTCCAGCCGCCCCAGTACCGCGTCTGCATACTTCCGGGCACGAGCATGCTTCGCGCCGGAGGTGATGTACTTTGCAGCGTCGTAGATCAGGTCAAAGTACTTCTCTCCGACTTCCTCATGTGCGCTGCGGAACCAGCCGATATCAAACGCGCCATTTTGCAATTCTTCAATGGACAGGGGTGTAAAACGGGCAATGCGTGCTTTGCGGACGTCGTCGAATTCCTCGTTCATGTGCGCCATGAAGTAGTACGCCGCCGAGCGGAAACCGGGCAGCCCGATTGTCTCGCCCACCAGCTCAATCCATTCCGGGCTGTACAGCGCCGCCTCGATCAGCCGCTTTTCGCTGATCCTGTGCTGCTTCATCAGCCGGCGAAGATCATCAGCCGTGTCCGTCTTTGCCGGGACACAGACGCCTAACATGGTGCACAGGCTCTCCGTGCGGCCATAGCCGTTGGTGTTGAAGTAATAAGAGCGCAGCAGCTTGTCCTTGCCCAGCGCAGACAGGATGGCCATGAAGTCCTCTGCACCCCAGATGAGATGAATGCCTCCGACCATGGGCGACCAGGGCGTTTCTGTATCGCCGCGTTTCAGTTCTGCATCAATGATCCGGCGCACAAGCGGCGTGCAAACTTCATCCGCATATTGCAGCATGGCGAAGTCTTCATCGGTTTCCGGCTTGTTCTTCCCCAGATAATCTCGCAGGCATTCCTCACTACGCCGAGCCTTCATGTAGAAACCATAAGTAGTGCGCGTCGTGAACTGCTGTCCAGCAGCCCGATACACCCCAGAAAGCGAGGTCAGGTCGCTCACGCCATTTCGTGCCATTTTGCTGGTCAGCAGCCATGCATATACTCCGCGCTGGGAGAGCATTCCCCGGTAGCTGGCGCGGAGTACCACCGACAGGTTCGGGAAAATCTGACGATGCATCACACCGAGAACAGCACCATGGAGGCTCTGCACGGAGCTCCAGCCGCCGTGCTCAATCTTGATCGTGCCATCCGCCTGGATGTTATGTTTCATTAGTTCACGCCAGGTGGATTCGATGCGCTGAGAAAGCAGCATACCTGCCGGGAAGGTCACAGGCAGCATGCCCTCGTGCCCATAATCCAGGTAGCCCAACAGCAATCCGAGCTGATCCTGATTCACGACAGGTTCAATATTCTGCCATGGCCGCTGGTTATCCATCGGCTTTGCCCAAAGCAGGCTGTCGCCCACACACTGGGCAAGCCAGATCAGCAGCGCCGCTGCGATATACTTCAGGTCAGTTGCCGGCACATGCTGCTTCACCAGGTCAGCCGTGATATGCCGCAGGTGTACCCACTGCATTCCCTCCCGCATGGATGCAAAGTTACGCTGAATCAAGCCCTGCTGATAGCCCTCGCCAAAGGCAGACACAATGGCCTTATCCGAGCTGCTGCTCCTGTCCGAGTGAGCCAGAACACACAGCCTCAGCAGCCGCTCCGGGTCATTCACCTGCTCCTGATACCAGGTGTCCCACACCTCATGGTGTACCACTCGCTCGCCGCCTCTGTTCAGACCGTGCAGATTGCACAGCAGCGCATCTTCTCCCATACTGTTCTTCACCGGATCCATCTTGTGCTGCTCATAGCAATTCAGCAGGCTGTTGAAGTCTGCCTTGGCACGGGCAAACGCGTCCCGATTTTTCTTGAAGAACAGATCTGCCCAACGCTTCTTCCGGCCACCGAGCTGGTCTGCCAGCTGCGATTCGGGGAAATAGCGCATGTACGTCAGTACCGCTTGCTCTGATTCGGGCGTATCGGCGATGACAGGATGATAAACATCCTCCTCCGTGAACAGAGCGTCTTCCTCTGCCGAAGCTGCGCCGAACTTCTCCAACAGGCTGTCCACGAGCGTCTTTTCCTTAGCCGTGGGGTTCTCATAAACTGTCACCAGCTGGGCGCAGCGGGCAATCAGTGCTGCACGCTTGTCTTCATCCACCAGCTGCTTGACGATATCCAGCGCAGCCATGCGGCGTTCCTCGCTCTTTTTGTCCCCCAGCAGACGGGTCAGGCTGTCATAGAGTGCATCGTCCGGCTGCTTCATCATCCAGCGGATCAGCGCCGTGCGGGAGTCCGCATACTTGAAGCGAAGCAACTTTTCCAGCTCGGCATAATCCTCGGCGGTCAGATTCATGGCGTCCACCAGCTTGACCGCGGTGCGGCGGCACATGTCGCCCTTGCCGCAAACAGAGGTCAGGATCATCTGCCGCTGCTTGGGCGTGCGCATCCTGCCATAGCTGTACTGTAGCAGCGATTCCCTGTTCCATGGATCACAGTCGGCAAAGTACTGTATAGAGTCATCAATCAGCTGGTCATCCTTCAACAGCCGTGCAATGACGCAAATCCGCTCGGAAAGGTCGCCCTTTTCCAGCACAGCCTTGTGCCACGGGAACACGCAGGGCTCAAAGACCTGCTTCTTCGTGAACTGACTGCGGATGGACACCAGCAGCGCATGAACGTTCCTGGCTTCCTGTTCGCTGCCGAAGTACTCGCGCCAGGTGGCATCGCCCTCGCTTTTCACCGTTTGCCCGAGCCGGATCAGGCAGTGTTCCATCATCATCGGCAGATACATGGCCACTGTATCCAGCTCATCCGGGTAGGCGGCAATGATGTTCATGGCCACAACCGCCTGATAGAGCGGCAGCTGCAGACCCTGAACAAAGTAACCCGCCGACAGCCGCTGATGGTGGGTTCCCTTGGCGGCCAGCACGCCGGCCCGCTCGGTGGCCTTGCGCACATCCCGCACACCGATAGCCCACAGGCCGATGTGGATCTGCATACTATCCTCACTGGACAGGCATTCCTCGATGAATGCTTCATCCTTGAGGCAACGGGAAATGAGCGCGATGGACTTGCTGCTCACCCGATCAAGGCTTCCGCTTTCCTGCGAGATCAGACCAAGCCACACGCCAACCGCCCGCTTCACCGAGGAGAAGCGGATCAGGTCGTTCTGCTCGATCACGTCGATCATCGCCACAAAGGC
>JAFTWV010000023.1 GCA_017465155.1 Clostridia bacterium | reverse complement strand
CTGCTGACTTTGTCCGCCGCACAGATCTGTATGCCGCTGCGGATCAGGCGCTGTACGCCGCTAAACAGCAGGGCAGCGGCCACATGATGGTCTACGATGAGCTTCTCAAAGGACGCAGCGCCCTGACCGGGGTATATCATCCGGTCAGGGCGCTCAACGTGTCGAAAAAGTGGCTGCGCCACTTTTTCGAGAAGGAGAAGAGGTTCCGCTTCTGCGGAAACGGGCATTTTTCACTGTCATACAAGGCTGACGGCCGTGAAAAATGTAAGGAATGGTTTCGGCTGATGCCGAAACCGCCCCGCCCGCGCGGCAAAGCCCCGCGATACGATTACAGTCAGAGGGCCTGCGGGCCCTCCGACACCTCCCGTGAAGCTTTTTTGACAGTCTGAGCGCCCTGACCGGGTTATATCATCTGGTCAGGGCGCTTTTTCTGATTCTTCACAGCAAGTTAGGGAAAAAGCAGGGAAAGCAATCATTTAGACGCTGTAACTCCCATCCCCCACCGCAGGTGGAGAACCGCATCTCACTGCTTCAAAGAGAAAGACAAATTTAGTTATGTTTCCGTTTCAATGGCTTCATGGGCAGGCAGGGCAGCACTTCCCTCCGGCAATGCAGCGGGCTTCACCACGGCGATCTTCCCGTCCTCCACCGTCAGGCGCACCATATCGCCAAGGGCAATATGGCCAGCCAGCAGCTCCTCACTCAGACTGTCCTCCACCGTGCGCTGGATGAGCCTGCGCAGGGGACGCGCACCGAACTTGGCGTCATAACCCTCCCGTGAGAGCTTTTCAACCACCGCTTCGTCCCATGTAAGGGTGATGGCGCGCTCCTTCAGGCGGGCAGCGACCTGCCCCAGCATCATGCCGGCAATGGACTGGATATTCTCTTCCGTAAGAGGATGGAAGACAATCAGCTCGTCGACGCGGTTGATGAATTCCGGCCGGAACACATCCTTGACGGCCTTCATCACCTGCTCCTTGAGGGTGTTGTAGTTGGTCACGTCAGCAAACTGCTTCGCACCGAATCCAAGGCTGCGGCCGTGGCTGATGTCATGCGCACCTGCGTTGGAGGTCATCACGATGATGGTGTTCTTGAAGGACACCACGCGGCCTGTGCTGTCGGTCAGCCGGCCGTCTTCCAGAATCTGCAGGAGGATGTTGAACACGTCGCTGTGGGCCTTCTCCACCTCGTCCAGCAGCACGACAGAATAGGGTTTACGGCGCACGGCCTCCGTCAGCTGACCGCCCTCCTCATGGCCGACATAGCCAGGAGGCGAACCAACCATGCGGGAGACGGTGTGCTTCTCCATGTACTCGCTCATGTCCACGCGGATGACGGCATTCTCGTCACCGAACATCGCTTCGCCCAGCGCTCGGCACAGCTCCGTCTTACCAACGCCTGTGGGGCCAAGGAAAATGAAGCTGCCGATGGGGCGCTTGGGATCCTTCAAGCCTGCACGGGCACGACGGATGGCTCTTGCAATCGCGCCAATGGCTTCCTCCTGCCCAATGACCCGCTGATGCAGCACGCTCTCCAGGTTCAGCAATCGGTCGATCTCGCTTTGCGTCATCTTGGTCACGGGGATGCCGGTCCAGCCAGAGACGATGGCGGCAATGTCATCCTCTGTCACCACGTCGCGGGCTGCAGACTGCTGGCTCGACCAGGCTTCACGCTTCCGGTCGATCTCCATGCGGAGGCAGCGTTCCCTGTCGCGCAGGGAAGCGGCGCCCTCATAGTCCTGATGCTCGATCGCGTTTTTCTTTTCCGCCAGCAGAGCCTCCAGCTCCTGCTCCTGCGCCCGAAGATCCGGCGGCGCAGTATAGGCGGCGATACGTACGCGGGAGCACGCTTCGTCCATCAGGTCGATGGCTTTGTCAGGCAGGAATCGGTCAACAATGTAGCGGTCCGCCAGGCTGACAGCACTCTCGAGGGCCTCGTCGGTAATGTGAACCTTATGGTGCTTTTCATAACGGTCACGCAGGCCGTGCAGGATCGCAAGTGCTTCCTCTGCGGTAGGCTCTCCAACCTTGACAGGCTGAAAGCGGCGCTCCAGAGCCGCGTCCTTCTCGATGTGCTTGCGGTATTCGTCAAGGGTCGTGGCGCCGATGCACTGCAATTCGCCCCGGGCCAAGGCCGGTTTGAGGATATTCGCCGCATCCAGCGAGCCCTCAGCAGAGCCTGCGCCGACGATGGTGTGCATCTCGTCGATGAACAGGAGTACATCGCCGCTGCGGCGGATCTCCTGCAATGTGTTTTTAAGCCGCTCTTCAAATTCACCGCGGTACTTGCTGCCCGCGACCATGCTGCTCAGGTCAAGGGAAATGACCCGCTTGCCCATCAGCATATCAGGCACATTGCCTGCAACGATCCGCTGAGCCAGCCCCTCCACCACCGAGGACTTGCCCACGCCGGGTTCGCCAATCAGAACGGGGTTATTCTTTGTGCGGCGGATGAGAATCTGCACAAGCCGCTGAATCTCCACATCTCGCCCGATAACAGGATCAAGTTCACCGTCCTTCGCCAGCCTGGTCAGGTCACGGCCGTATTGCTCCAGCGGGCTGGTATTGCGGCGCTGCTGGGGCTGCTGCGGCTGCTGGGGACGATTGGGTATGGGCATCCCGTTTGGGCCGGGATTGCCTGACTTGGCGGCATTCGCCCCCGGTGCAGTCCCGTCCGCAGGTGGAGCGCTCTCCGCCGGGCGCGGCGGCTGCGCAGATGACGGCTGCGCACCGCGATCCTGACGGATGGTGGCGATCAGCGCCTCGCGAGCTGCAGCAAAGTCCACACCGCAGCGGCGCAGGATGTCTGCCGCAGCAAAGGGAATGTCCCGCAGCATGGCCAGCATCATTTGCTCCGTGCTGACGTAGGCGCGGCCCATGCGGCGGCCTTCTATCACGGACATATCCAGCAGGCGCTTGGCATTGGGCGTCATAGCCATCTGCGGGTGCCCAGGCGACAGGCTCAGCTCCGTTTCGATACGGCTGATGACCTCGCGCACATGCTCGACCGTCACCTTGCCAGTGATCTCCTCCGGATAGTCGCCGCCAGCCAGCAGCAACCCCAGCAGCAGATGCGCCGTGCCCACAAAGGGCTGCTGCTCTGCTTTGGCAGCCTGCCGCGCCTGCTCAATGGCATACTGCGCCCTCTTGGTGAAATAACCGAATATTGCCATGGATAAACCTCCATTGTGATGTTCAGATTTACTCCCCGCCAAGCCGGATCAGCTCGCGGATACGGGTTGCGCGGCATTCGTCAAGCTGCACGCCCTCAAGCGGCTCGTCTGCATAGACCCGCAAATGCGCATCCTGTACCTGATCCAGCAGCGCGTCCGCCAGCGTCAGCGGCAGCTTCAAAAGCCCCAGCGCCGCTCCCAGTCGGATGTTTGACCAATGCTGATAGAACTCGTTCAGGGGCATCAGGCGTGCATGCAGCAGCGTTCCCCACGCGCGGAACACCACATCCTCCAGCGCAACGCGGCCATCTTTCATAGCCTTGTCCCGCAGGGCCGTTTCCATGTCACACAGCTGTACGCCCACAGCAGTCACAGCGCTGATCAGCTCCTGCTCTGTACGGCCGAGCGTCACCTGATTGCTGATCTGATAAATATTTCCCAGGGCCTCGGAGCCCTCGCCGTATACACCGCGGATATTGAGCCCGACCTTCGCCACCAGCTGACCAACATCACCCATCTGCTTGCCGCGGGTGAGCATTGGCAGATGCATCAGCAGCGATGCACGCATGCCTGTGCCGGTATTGGTAGGACAGGCTGTCAGGTAGCCCAGCTGCTCATCAAAGGCAAACACGGCCTGCCGGCTCAGCGCATCGTCCACCTGGAAGCAGGCCTGCGCCGCGCCGGTCAGATCCAGCTCCGGGCGGATGGCCTGAATACGCAGGTGATCATCCTCGTTCATCATGATGGTCAATGCGTCGTCCACGCGGATAAGCACAGCCGCCGTATCCGGCGTACGCAGCAAATCACGGCTGATCAGGCGGCTTTCTGCCATAGCCGTGCGGCTGACCTCGCTCATTTCACGCAGGCGCAGCAGATCAAAGCCCTCTCCGAGCTTCGCGCTCTTCAGGGCCGTCGTGGTACGGTTGACGCACATGGCAGCATATTCAGGCCGCTGGGCTGCATCAAAAGGGATGTCCTCATAATTTCGTGCCAGACGCACGCGGGAGGACAGGACGATTCCATGCCGCATCAATCCTCACCCTCCTTCTCCGCCAGCGCCCGCAGCTGATCGCGCAGCATAGCCGCCGTCTCGAAGTCCTCCACCGCCACCGCCTGCTCCATCTGGCGCATCAGCTCTTCATGGCGGAAGCGCTGACGCTGGGCTGCTTCGGTATTCAGGGGTTTGCGGCCTGCATGCTGCACACGGCCGTGAATCTGCTGCAGCATGGGCGTCAGCTGTTCCTGAAAGGCCTTGTAGCATGCAGGGCATCCCAGACGCCCAGACTTGGTGAACTGGCTCAGAGTCGTCTGGCAGCGCTCGCAGATCACGTCCTCACGCGGTTCGTCTGCAGCGGGGGCTTCCGCGCCGGTGATGGCCGTCAGAATGGCACTGAGCAGGTGCTTGACATTGCCCGTTGCGATGGACATGTTCATCTTTGCCATGCAGTCCGCGCAGAGGTGGCGTTGCGTCACCTGTCCGCCCATCATGACCGAGATGGTGTAGCATGCCTCATTGACCTGACACTCCTCGCAGAGCATGAAGGAATTTTCATTTTCAGCCATTGTTGGCACCTCCCTGTTCACGGTTCTGCCGGGCAACAGTCAGCAGCATGGTCTTGAGTGTGCGGGCGCGGACGGCATTCTTGATCTGATCGGGAATCGGGATGGACAATGCCTGCGCCGAGATGGCTGCGCGCATGATCTCTGCCTCATTCGAGGTGACGAGCTGCTGCTCCAGCAGCTGCTGGATGAGCCGCACAGCTTCCCCTTCTCCAATGGTATCGCCGATGCGCTCATTGATCAGGTACATCAGGCGCTGCGAACCGGTCTGCACCACGCGGACGATGCGGATATACCCGCCTCCGCCCCGCCGGGACTCGATGATATACCCGTGATCCGGCGAAAAGCGCGTAGCCAGAACATAGTTGATCTGGCTCGGGGCACAGCCAAAGTATTCCGCCAGCTCGTTGCGTTTCAGCTCAACCTCTGGTTCATCCTGCGCCAGCAGCGTTTTGATGAAGCTCTCAATGGAATCACTTAATCTCATAGCGACGCCTCGCTTTCTGACTATCTTTGACTATATCAGTATAGCACAATTTGATGATTTTGCAACCCCTGCGGCAACAATTCCCGTCATCGGGGCAATCCGGGCATAAAAAGCGTCCCGGTGGTCATCCTAACGCCAAAGGAGGCGATCTTATGACCCCGGAACGCGAATTTGAGCTTGATCATACCACTGCCAGCGCCGCAGATTGCACTGGCATGATGCCCCGTCCTGTCGGTAATCTTGGTTCGGCTGCCCTGCAAGATCTCACGGCCACGCGGTGCCCGGCTTCCTCCACTGCGGAAGACCCATCACGCTCGCCACTGCTTGGTGCAGATGCACATCCTTGTGGTGCACATAATCGACAGACGACCAAACCCGAGACCCATCCGGCCAGGTGATGCAGCCTGTGCCATCAGGATTCAGGCCATAGTCCGCAAGCGTGCGGCCCGGTTCTGGCAGCAGTACTGTCAGACGATTCTGCACCCGGCTGCCAAGGAATACCACAAACACGCCCGTCTCCACATCCACGGACAGATGATGTCCCGTGAAACCGGAGAGTCCGATCGCCTTGTCGCTTTCGTACAGCGGGATCTCGCTGAAGTACTGCTGCGGATGCTTGACATAGCACTGGGCGCCCAGATACTGCGAATATGTGCCGTCCGGGCGTCGACAGCCCGTGCGGTTACGGCTCATCTCCACAAGCGTGCTGCGGCTGACCACATCGCCCTTCAGCAGGCCTTGACAGAGCCTGACCATATCCCCCATCGTGGCGAAAAGGCCCGCATGCCCGCTTGACTCCGGCCAGAGCAGCCGCGCCTTGGGATCATGAGGCGTGCCGGGCGCGATTCCCTGACGCAGGATGTATCGCCCGCGCTCGATGCGGTGCTCTCCGTCGCAGGAGACACACGCTGCGCGCCGTTCCTCCGGCACCACCTGAAAGGTATCCTGCATGCCCAGCGGCGTCAGGATCGTGCGGGAAATCTCGTGCATGTAGGCTTCCTGTGCTGCGCCCTCAATCACATGTCGGAGCACCATCGCATGCATATCTGAATATGCTCTGCCCGTTACCTCGCCCGGACGGATGTCACACAGCTGACGATAGCCGTCCCCGGGCGTTTTCTGCGTATCGACACGCTCGGGGGTCGTCAGCGCAACCTCAAAACCCAGCACCTTGTCCACCGACGTTTCCGTCAGATGCGTGAACTGCGGCGCATAACGGGTAACCGGCTGAGACAGGTCAAGACGGCCCTCCTCGTGAAGCCGCATCACCATCAAGCCGGTGAACAGCTTCGTCAGACTGGCAAGATCAAAAAGCATGTCGCCGTTCAGCGGGGTATGCCGCCCATCCGCCATGCCGCCGAGGGCCGATATGCATGTCCCTGCCGTGCCGCAGGCAACAGACATGCAGGGCATGATGTGCGTCTCCTCCGTAAAATAGCGAATTGCGTCCTGCAGCGTCATGGTATCACTCCACACCGATTCTCGTACACGCCACACGGCCATTGACAAGGTCGCTCAGGCGGTGACGGGCATGACCGATGATGACAGTCGTGCCCTGCTTGGCAGATTTGAGCGCGAACTCAAGCTTCGCACGCGCGCCATTCGCACCAGCCCGGGACGCACCCACGCAATTGCTCTGCAGCTTGCGCACGGCAATCTCCAACTCCTCCGCATTGCGGGCAGTCACATCGCGCACGAGGGTTGAGGGATCGTTGGGGTTCTGATAGATACCCTCGGTAGAGGTCATCAGCACCAGCGTCCGCGCCTTCACAAGGCCGGCAATCACCGCGGCTGTCTCGTCATTATCGACGCATTCCACCACCTCGTCCCCGTGCTCGCGGCGGATGGCCAGCTCCATCTTGCGGATCTCCTCATCGCTCACGGGATCGTTATAGTTTACGATCGGGATGGTCTTCTGCTGTGCCGCACGGATCAGCAGACGGCGGATGTACTCGCGCTTTTCCGGATCATTGAAGTGGGTATGCTCCACCAGCAGCTGACGCACGCCGTACTCCTGCGCGATAAACTGCCGGTAATTCTGCATCAGAATTGACTGCCCCTGAGAGGCATAATCGGCCTTGATCTCATTGTCAGTGCCCGTCAGTTCACAGCCGGTGCGCTTGATGTAGTCCAGACGGCCGATTTCCGTCGCACCGCTGGTAACCCAGATCATACCCGGCTTGAGCTCGCTGCCCAGACGAGAGAAAATATTGTAATCGATGTCCTTATCCTCCCGGCGGATCAGCGCCATCGAGCCAATCTTGCCAACAAGGTCAAACTGATAATCCATGATGGATGCCTCCATTTTGTATACTGTATCCAGATTCAAAGTCTGACAAACACGCTGACCCGCCCTGCAGGTCAGCGCAGTGATTTATTTCAGGATGCTCTGCCCGTCAATACAACGCGCCTTGAAGCTCTTGTTGAACGATTGATGGATGCTGGAACATGCCAGATGCTTCACGCCCAGCGTCTTATCCAGCCATCTGACCATCTTCGGCTGTCTGGCCCGGAAGCCCTTGTGCACGATGACATATTCCACATTCTGCAGTCTGCCCGCTTCTTGCCGCACAAAGGTGCGAACCGGTGCGCTCATCATGCCGCAGATGACCGGAACCATCAGCACAATGCGATCGTATTTGCTGAAGTCCACGTTATGCAGATCCAGCTCCATATCCCGCCGTGTCAGGGTACAGATCAGATACTGCAGGTATTCCCGCATGGTGCCGCGGTAGGCCATCGGGCTGATCGCCAGCCTCGACGCGCCTGTCTTGTGCGCCCATTTCCTGGCAATCTTCGCTGTGCGCCCTTTGCGGGAATAATAGATGATCAGGGTTTTCATGTTCAATCAACCTCTCACCGGACAGCGCGCTCCGGCCTTCCGTTTGGATCATTTGGATCGGCTTCTCTTCCACTGCTGATGTTGAACATCGTGCGGATCAGCTTCTCCATGCCGGCAAGTCCCGCATGATAGCCATGGCTGTTGTCCAGCACCGCATCCGCCACAGAGCGATAGATATCAATGCGTTCATGATACAGCCGCTCCACCTCGCCAAGTCCCTTCTTGGCCAGCAGCGGACGGCGGTTCAGCTTGATGTCGCCCATGATTTCCTCAAGCGGACGATCAATGAGCACGATCACGCCATGATTGCGCATAATCTCCCGGTTCACCTCGCGCATGACCATGCCGCCGCCGGTGGACACGATGGAACCAGGCTCCCGCGTCAGCTGGATGAGCACGTTTGTCTCGGCATTGCGGAAGGCCTGCTCACCGTAGCGCTCGAAAATCTGGGAGGTTGCACAGCCGGCAGCCTGCTCAATCCGCTGATCCGTATCCACATACGGCAACCCCAGATTGCTGGCAACCTTGCGGCCCAGACTGCTCTTGCCGCAGCCAGGCATGCCGATGATGAAAATATGCCGGTTGATCATTTGCCCGCCTCCCTGAGCAGCTTTTCCTGCTCGGCCCGGCTCAGCGCCATGATCCCCTCGAACAGCGCACGCACGGAATCCGCCCAGTAGCCGTCCTGCAGCATGCCACAGCGGCTGGAAAGCACCTGTTCTTCACGGCTGCGGTCGAGAACGGGCATACCGTTTGCGATCTTGTACTTCGCCACGTCACGGCACAGTGTCATCCGCCTCTCAAACAGTGCCACGATCTCACGGTCAACCTGATCCAGCTCCTGCCGGGTTTCCTGCAGCTCCTTCATCTCAGCACTTCCTTACACGGGCCGTTTTTTCATTGCCCATCAATTGACATTATACTTGATGTTTCGCATTGATGCAAGGGCATCCGACAGGAAACTTGCATCCAATTGCCGCATCATATGCGTGCGAACCTTCAAACGCAAGCGGCATACAGAAGAGCTGCCGCACGTATCAGTCATGCGGCAGCCCCTTGCATGATTCATTTTCTGACAGCCTGAGGGTAAACGCGAAGGCCGCGCCTTCCTCCGTATCCAGCAGACGGATCGACTGCCCGTGCATCTCCATGATGCGCTGGCATATCGACAGGCCCAGCCCGGTTCCCTTGCCGGACGTGTGCGCCCTGTCCGCCGTGAAGAAGCGGTCGAACACCTTCTCCCGATCCTCCGGCAGAATCCCGATGCCGTTGTCTGCCACCGTCACCGTACACGTTCTTTCCGTCGCGCGAAGCCGCAGCGTGATGCAACCCCCATCGGGTGTAAACTTAATCGCATTGTCTACCAGGTTCACCACTACTTGCTCAATTCGCGCAGCATCCGCATACACATAGCACGGTTCGGGATCAAAGTCGCAGTCCACATCCATATTTCTGTGCTCCAGATCGCCCGTGCGGCGCAGGAACACCCGCTCCAGCAGATCACACATATCAAAATCCGTGCAGTTGAGCGCCGCGTCATCCCGCTCCAGACGGGACAGCGCCAGCAGCTCCCCGATCAGCTTTGACAATCGCCTGCTTTCATCACTGACGATTGCGAGATACTGCAGGTGGTTTTCAGGCGGGATCGTTCCGTCCACCATCCCCTCCACATAGCCGCTGATGGATGTGATGGGGCTGCGCAGCTCGTGGCTGACATTGGCAACAAACTCCCGGCGGCTGCTCTCCACAGCTGACAGCTTGTCCGCCATGGTGTTGAATGCGCCTGACAGCTCCGCCATTTCCGGCGTAGCGCGCGTATCGGGCACACGCACGGCAAAGTCGCCCTCAGACATGGCACGCGCCGCATTTGTCAGCCGGTTCAGGGGCTTCAATACGCTGCGAAGATACAGCAGCAGCACCGTTCCCGACAGCACACAGGCCAGCGCTGCAATACTCAGCACCGGCGCCAGCAGATCGCCCGCGCCTCCCTCAATTACCTGTGCAGGCGTCTGGATAAATACGGACCCCAGCACCATACTGTTCTGCACAAAAGGAACGCCCACGGTAAAAAAATCATCGCCGTTCACATTCACGTGCAGCTCAATTTCCTCGCCCGAGAGCACCTTCGTCATGGCATTGATGATATCCTGTGCATTCAGTGTCGAAGCGAAGTCCGGATTCTCGGCGTAGGCAACGTTCATGTTGTCCATCATGCGGCCCGTGCGGTCGACGACCAGTATGTACGCGCCAAATTCCTCGTACACCGTCATGGCCTTCCACTGCAGGTATTTCTGCATGCTGTTGTCATTCCTGCTGCCGAAAAAGCCGCCGCTGACGCCGCGGCCCTGCGAGGCAAGATAGGCGATCTCTCGAGCCTCCTTGCGCAGTTCCTCCATAACGGCCTTCGTCTGTCTGTTATGCAGCGCCACCCAGCCGATGGCGGACAGCACCGTCGTCAGCAGGAGGATCACCGTCAGCACAACGGCCATGATTCTTGTAAACATCTGTTTCTCCTGTTTGGTGGAGTTTTGAATAAGAGGGGTATGGTTTCAGGCGCATTTTATTCCGCGTTCGTCATCGAGGGTATGTTTCAGGAATGCGGCGTTGCTTCCCTGTACCTTTGATGCAGGACGCTGCTCCGCCGTCTTACTTCATCACCTCAAATTTGTAACCCCGACGCCAGATCGTCGTGATGCCCCAGCCATGCTTCTCACACTCAGGCAGCTTATCCCTCAGTCGCTTCACATGGACGTCCACCGTCCGGCTCTCAACCTCAATGTCATAGCCCCACACCCGATCCAGCAGCTGCCCTCTTGTGAACAGCTGATTCGGGTGACTCGCCAGGAAATACAGCACCTCCAGTTCCTTGGGCGGCATCTCGACCTTCTCGCCCTCGTAAAACACCTCGTACCGCGCCAGACTCACCGTCAGGCCCGGGTAGGACAGGCTGTCGCTCTTCTCCGCATCCGCCCCCTGCGTGCGGCGCAGCACCGCCTTTACGCGAGCCATCAGCTCCTTAGCGTCAAATGGCTTGGTTACATAGTCATCCGCGCCCAGCTCCAGCCCCAATACCTTATCAAAGGTTTCGTCCTTCGCCGTCATCATGATGATCGGAATGGTGCTGGTCTTACGCACGGCCTTGAGCACCTGCCAGCCGTCCATGCCGGGCAGCATCAGGTCAAGGAGCATCAGGTCGGGCGGGAGCTTGCGGAATTCGGTCATCGCATCATCACCACGCTGCGCCAGCTTCACCTCAAAGCCTTCCTTTTCCAGATACAGCTGCACCAGATGCGCAATATTCGGATCATCGTCCACGATGAGAATATACGGCTTATCTTTCATTTTGCGTTGCACCTCCATGCCCAGCATAGCACGGGCTTATGAACAGGGTTTGACAGAATCGTTAACATCCGCCGGTAAACCTGCATCTGTGCCTTATTTCAGCGTCACGATGGTCACGCCGCTCTCGCCCTCGCCATATACGCCCAGACGGCTGCTGGCGACATGCATGTGCCGGCGCAGATGCTGCGTGATGCCCTGACGCAGCACGCCCGTACCCTTGCCGTGGATAATGCTCACCTCGCCCATACCGGCAAGGATTGCGTTGTCCAGATACATATCTACCGCTGCCAACGCCTCATCCAGCGTCATGCCGCGCACATCGCACTCCATGCGGACGGTACGCTCCATCGCACCAGTGTGCATCCTGACGCTGCTCTGCTTGGTCTTGGCATTTGCAGCAGGCTTTTCCTTCACCAGACGGAGCTGGGTGATATTCACCTTCAGCTTCATGATACCCGCCTGCACCTCAACCTCGCCCTTCTGATTGGGCGCTGCCAGCACCGTTCCCTGCGAGCCGATGGTGAGGATGTCCACTTTGTCACCCGGCTTGACCGTCTTGGGCGGCATGGTGTTGTCCACCTTCTGCAGCAGGCCCTCGGAGAGGTTATCGACGCTCTTTTCGATCTGCTTGCGAACGGCGTTGATGCCCGCATCGGGGTTGTTCTGCTCCTTCTTCATGCGCTTGAGATCGGCAATGATAGATTCGGATTCGCGGCGGGTCTGCTCCATGATGCGGCGCGCATCCTCCTTTGCCTTGCGGATGGCGGATTCGCGCTTTTCCTCGATTTCCTTGCGCAGCTTTTCGGCCTCATCGCGCAGCTTCACCGTTTCCTCGCTGGCCTGACGGGCAATTTCACGCTCGCGCTCTGCCACCTGGCGGTGGTACTCGGCGTTGGCAATGACGTCCTCAAAGCGGATGCTGTCGCTGGACAGCAGCTCCTTGGCCGCCTCGATAAGGTTCTCCGGCAGCCCCAGCTTCCGGCTGATCTCAAAGGCGTTCGACTTGCCCGGCACACCGATGGACAGGCGGTAGGTCGGGCGCAGGGTTTCCACGCTGAACTCCACAGACGCATTTTCCACCCCGGGCGTCGAAAGCGCAAAAGCCTTCAGCTCGCTGTAATGGGTGGTCGCCATGGTTCGGACGCGGATGTTGCGCAATCTGGTCAGGATCGCCTGCGCCAGCGCTGCGCCCTCGGTGGGATCTGTACCCGCGCCCAGCTCGTCAAACAACACCAGATCGCGCGGGGTGACCTCATGCATGATGCTGACGATGTTGGTCATGTGGCTGGAGAACGTCGACAGGCTCTGCTCGATGGACTGCTCGTCACCGATATCCGCAAAAACCTGCTCAAACACGGCCAGCTCCGTGCCGATATCTGCCGGCACCTGCAATCCCGCCTGCGCCATCAGCGTAAACAGGCCAACCGTCTTGAGCGTCACCGTCTTGCCGCCGGTGTTGGGACCGGTGATGATCAGAGACGTAAAATCCTTGCCCAGCCAAAGGTTGGAGGGAACGACCTTCTCAGGATCAATCAGCGGATGACGGCCGCGGATAATATTGAGGTAACCATTCTGGTTCAGCCTGGGCGTCACGGCATACATCTCGCGGCTGAGCAGGCCCTTGGCAAAGATGAAGTCCAACTCCGCCATGATCTCCACCGTCGCTCGCAGCTGATCGGCATAAGGCGCAACCTCGGCGGAGAGAGCCGCAAGAATGCGCTCAATCTCCTGCTTTTCCTTAGCCTCCCACTGACGCAGCTCGTTGCCCATCTCGACCGCCGCCATGGGCTCGATGAACAGCGTTGCGCCAGTTGCGCTCTGGTCATGCACAAGGCCGGGCACCATGCTGCGGCTGTCCGCACGGACAGGAATGACGTAGCGATCGTTGCGCATGGTGATGATGGTGTCGGTCAGGTACTTCTGGAAATTTGGATTGCGTACCATCTGGTTGAGCTTTTCTTTGATGCGCTCTGTCGCACCGCGCAGGTGGCGGCGGATATTCATCAGCTCGTTGGACGCACGGTCGGCAATCTCATCCTCGGAAATAATGGCATTGGTAATATCCGTTTCCACGCTGCGAAGGGATACGACGCCCTGTGCCTTCGCCTTGAGCAGCGGGGTATTTTCCCGATCCGTGTCAAGGGCGCTGCGGGCACTGCGGGCAGCAGCCAGCAGACCTGCAATGTTCAGCAGCGCCTTGGGGGAGAGCGTCGCGCCCTTTTCTGCCAGCGCGATGGACGGACGCACATCGTCAAACTCCACCAGCGGCGATCCGCCGAGGTACTGCAGGATGACCGTTGCTTCCTCGGTTTCAGCCTGCCACAGTTCGATTTCCGGCAGGCTGCAGGACGGTACAAGCTCCCTGCACCGCTCCTCGCCCATGGGCGTCAGTGCCTTTGAGGCCAGTCGCTCGCGGATTTTTGTGAACTCCAGCACACGGAGTGTTCTTTCTTTCATCATAAGCGTTTCCTCATCAAAAGGTCGATCCGAAACAAGAAGGGGTGGTGTTTCAGGATTATATCACAAATAAAAGGGGGTATGTTTCAGGCTTGCTCATTCCACTGGCCGGTTCCAGTGACCAGCATTTGTTTCGCTGCAGGACTTCCCGCCGCGCCAGATATTCAGGGCATCAGAGAGCTCTGCACCGGACTCGCCGTTCAGGGTCATCAGCGGCGTATAGCCTGCGCTGCGCACCCGGGCTACCACATTTGTGGGGATACTGTTCATCAGGCGCACCAGACACCCTTCGGGCATCCGCTGGCGCAAAAGGGGGAACACCGCGTTCCTCCGGTCCGTGAAGGCCGTGCCCTGCAGCGCTTCCGGCTTATTCTCGTCACACATGCGGCAGTCGGCATGTCCGTGCTTCAGTCCCAGATAGGTCCGCGCCGGACAATGATGCAGCAGCATCAGCTGCGCACGGCCATAGGCCGGAACAAGCACCGGCGCCTGGTCCTGCACAAGCACAGCCAGCTCCGCGCCTGACAATTCGCCCGACGCCGTTACAAAGGCACACCCCTCTTCAAACAGAACCTGTGCAGCGCGACGGTTCATGACCGGAACCCCCTCGCCTGCGCCATAGGGTACAGTCCAGTTCATTCCCAGCTGCCCGACGCTCCCCAGAACCACGCCGTGCAGCTTGTCTGCATGCGCAGCCACAAACTGCTGCAGCATTTCAAGCGTTGCCTGTTCGCACTTCATGGGCAGGTGCAGCCACACGCCTTCCTGCATATGAGCCAGACCTGCCGCCAATGCCTCTTCACGAAAATCCTCCGGGTACCAGATGATCCGCGCAGACGGCGCCAGCGCCTTTACTGCCTCATATTGCTCCAGATCGCGCACGATGATCGTATCCGGCACATCGCCGCTGGGCAGCGTCAGGTTATCCACAGGCTGTTCACATCCCATAGGACGGGCAAAATCCTCCGCCCGCTGATTTTCCAGCGCAGCGAGTGCATCGCGGCGGATGGCATTGAGCGCGGACACGGGAACAAAAGCGTTTTCAGTAAACACAGTCAGCTCGCGCAGCTGAAAAGGCGTATCGCCGGTTTTTGAGAGATTCTTGCGCGCATCCTCCTCGGACATGGCGCGTCTTTGGGCCGCAGTCACAGCATCCCCGCTCACGGTAACCGTGGTTTCACCGTCCGAAACAGTCAGCGTCAACGGCTCACCAGGCAAGGCCACAAGGGTCATATCACAGGGAATGGCCGGAATCATCAGGCTCCTGGCGTGGGCCAGCTGAGCGCTGCTGGTCAGCCGATACACTTCATCCCCCGGACGCACACGCATATCAGGCCGCAGCCGCAGTACAGCGATGTCCCCTGCCGCCATATCATGCCCGGCATAGATCATCTCAGCGTCCTCGCGGCTGCTGCGAATCTGCAGCCCATCGCCATCACACAGATCGCGGGTCAGCCGCAGCCTCGCCATGCCGCCTGCAACAGCTTCGATGCTTCCCACCGGTACACCGCCGTGGCTCACACGATCCTCGCAGATAACCCCTGCATCCTGTACGCCCATGGCATAGCCGTCCATGAACCCGCCGCGCTGGAATATCTGCAAAAGAGCGTCCCGCTCTTGTATGTCCGCCTTCCGGAACGATCCGGCGTCCATCAGGTCGATGCCCCGACGATAGCTGCCCGCAATGGCCGCGACATATTCCGGACGCTTGAGCCGTCCCTCCAGCTTCACCGAGCAGGCGCCCGCTGACCGCAGCTCAGGCAGATAGTCACGCAGGCATACATCACGCGGGCTGAGCCACGCCGCCGTTTTTCCACGATAGGTATACGCCAGGCGGCAGGGCTGTGCACAGCGTCCCCGGTTTCCGCTGCGTCCGCCGATCATCGAGGAAAACAGACATTGCCCGCTGACCGCCACGCACTGCGCACCATGGCCGAACACCTCGATCTCGATGCCCATATCCGCTGCCTTGCGGATCTCAGACAGCGAGCATTCCCGGGCCAGCACTGTGCGTGTCATGCCCATTTTGCGGCACCACCGCACACCAGCGGCATTGTGAATCGCCATCTGCGTGCTGGCATGTACGGGAAGGTCAGGGAAGCAGGTGCGTACAAGGTGCAAAACGCCTAAATCCTGCACCAGCACCGCATCCACACGCACCTCATTCAGCAGGCGCAGCACATCCAGCACCCCGGAAAGCTCGCCATCCTTGATGAGCGTATTGACCGTCACATGCACGCGGACATGGTGCAGATGCGCAAAGTGCACCGCTTCCCGCAGCGCGGCTTCATCAAAATTACCCGCTCCGGCGCGCGCGGAAAAAGCCGCATATCCAAGATACACAGCGTCAGCGCCGGCAGCGACAGCCCGGTCGAGGGCTTCCCGGTTTCCAGCAGGGGCGAGGTTTTCCATCATCATGGGCGTCTCCTGTATATGCGGTCAGTTGGCTGCGTCAGCCGTCTGTCCCCTGCGCAGGGCATTGAGCTCGCGGCGCAGGCGGGCGTTTTCATCATGAGCCTTCATCAGCTCATCAGCGATATTCAGCGATACCAGCACCGCCACAGTGTCCCGTGGCAGGCGGGTGGCAAAGGTCGTTTCTGTAATCTGCCGGTCGACATAGGCAGCCACGCGGTTCAGGTGCTCCGGAGAATCGGAGGATACCAGCGCGTAGTCCTTGCCTGCGACACGGACAGTGGTTTTCTGCTTTTCCATGGGAACCTCCATGCGGATAAAAGAATCGGCGCAGACCGGCGTTCTTCCGCCAGGTCTGCGCCGGTAGCATCATGCTGCTTACATCTGATCGAAGGGGTAAACCTGACCAAAGGTCTCTACGCGGATGGACTTCATGCGCTGATCCACCACGGGCTTGTCATGATAGTCACGCTTGGTGTTGACGATTGCCTCCGCAGTCTCCATACCCTCCAGCACCTTGCCGAAGGCGGCGTAGGAGCCGTCCAGATGGGGGCTGTCGCTGGTCATGACAAAGAACTGGCTGCCAGCAGAGTCAGGCATCATGCTGCGCGCCATCGAAAGCACGCCATAGGTGTGCTTCAGGGGATTCTGCCAGCCATTCATGGCAAACTCGCCCTTGATGTGATAGCCGGGGCCGCCGATGCCAACGCCCTTGGGGTCGCCGCCCTGAATCATGAAGCCGGGGATCACGCGGTGGAAGATCAGCCCGTCGTAGAAGCCGCTGTTCGCCAGCGCAATGAAGTTGCCCACGGACTGAGGCGCGATCTCCGGGTACAGCTCACCCTTCATCTCGCGGCCATCCTCCATGGTAATGACAAAAGTAGGATTCTGTGCCATGAATGACACTCCTTTCAAATTTCAGCCGATGGTACTGTCTTCCCATCGTCGGCGGCATGCTGCCATGCCCATTCCTGTCGTGCTCGTAACTGCACATTCCCTATTGTACCAGCAAAC
Organism: Clostridia bacterium; assembly: GCA_017465155.1. Taxonomy (GTDB): domain Bacteria; phylum Bacillota; class Clostridia; order Christensenellales; family Aristaeellaceae; genus UBA11524. The sequence continues at coordinate 25,246 of JAFTWV010000023.1, read as the reverse complement.
CGGTAGAATTGCAAGTTTTCCGGTGATTTTCGCGGTTTTCAGGCAAAATAAGCGGCCCTTTTCATGCTTTCCTGTGCAACTGCACTTGCCAGGAGGCTATTTTTTCCTTCACACACCGGCTTCGGGCATGAACAGATCACGCTTGCGCTGGATCATTTCGTCCACGCGGCTGATATAGTGCTCGATGTTAGCCACGTTCGGCGCGCGGCCAATATGGCCCTCATCCTCGTAAACACGTTTGCTGATACCGCCCGCTCCCAGCGCCAGAATATGCGTCGTTTCCTCCATGATGTCCACGTTGTACTGGCATGCATGTCCGGGAAGGGCATAGCCGACATTCTCCTGATTCCCGGCCATATACTTCTGCCGGTAGAGGTAATAGGGCTGCATGCCCAGGGTCCGGGCCGTTTCAAGGCCCATCTGCACCATTCGGGAGGCCGTCTCGCCGTCCGGCAGGGGAGCCTGCTCCAGATGCAGGCGGCTGCTGCGTTTGATCGCCAGCGTATGCACGGTCAGGCTCTCCGGGCGGAAGCGCAGCGCAGCGTCCATTGTCACGGCAAAGTCATCTGCATTTTCGCCGGGTAATCCCGCAATCACATCCATGTTGATGTGGTGCATGTCTGCCGCTCGGGCCATTGCATAGGCTTCCTCCACCTGTGCAGCCGTGTGGGCACGGCCGATGACACGCAATGTGCGGTCGTTCATCGTCTGCGGATTGATACTGATGCGCCCCACGCCGACGGCTTTGATGGCTGCCAGCTTGCCAGGAGTGATCGTATCCGGTCGGCCGGCTTCGACGGTGTATTCCATCGCACCGGGGAAACGCAGCATCATCCGGTCCAGCATCCGGGAGAGCTGGTCTTCATTCAGGCTCGTAGGCGTACCGCCGCCGACGTAGACCGCACGCAGCGTCCGGCCCGTATCGGCAATGATCCGGCTCGCCTCGTCCATCTCCCGGAACAGCGCATCAAGATAGGGCTCCACCAGCACTCCCTTGCCCAGCTCTCCCGAGGAGAAGGAGCAATATGTGCACCGCGTCGTGCAGAACGGGATGCCGATGTACACATCCATCCAGCGATCCTCCGGCGGAGGCAGCTGGCCCTGCACCTGCGCGATCTCCCAGAGAAGCTCTGCCTTTTCGGGCGTCACGTCAAAATGATCGATGACATAGCGCTTTGCATTTTCCGCCTCCGTGCAGCCGCTGCCGATGGCCTCGTACATCAGGTGGGTCGGACGGATACCGGTCAGGCTCCCCCACGGCGGATGAATGCCCGTCGCCTTGCGGCAGAGGTCATACAGCGTCTGCCGGACAAGGCGGCGTGCAGCACGCTTGCGGTGCAGCTCCTGAAGCCGTGCATCCGCTTCCTCCGGCGGAATCAGAACGGCATTCTCCGCCGAATGCTCGCCGTCGGTAAACTGGCAGCGGAAGCTTCCCTCTTCAGCAGCGGCGGTAAAGCGCCACTTTGGCGTATCCCAGTCGCTGTCCGGCAAACCAAACAAACGGGTGATGTTCATCAATTCAGGCTGGATGGTATCAAGATATTGCATCATATCCATGCTTGTATCCTCGATGGAAAGCGTTGATCAGTGGGGGGATCTCAGTGTCCGGGGAATATATCATACTGCTGCGCAAGGGGCTGCAGACGACGCAGGGATGCTGCCAGCTGCGACATGCTGCCTCCGGGAAGGTCTGTGCGGCCATAGCCGTAATGAAACAGCGTATCCCCGGTAAAAAGCCACTCGCCCGTCTGGTAGCAGACACACCCCGGCGTATGCCCGGGGGTATGCAGCACGGTGAAGTTCACACCAGCAAAGGTGATCACGTCGCCCTCCTTGACCAGATGCGTCGCCTGCGGAGCGGTGACATAATCCCCCACCAGCCACGAGGCATTAAGGGCCGTGTCCGTCAGCATGGGCGCGTCAAGCCGGTGTATGACGATTTCCGCGCCATCCTTCGCCAGCTCCGTCACGCCGCCAATGTGGTCGAAATGCCCGTGGGTCAGGAGGATCGCCGCGATGCGCCGGCCTCCGCAGGCCGCCCGGATGCGCTCCGGCTCGCAGCCGGGATCGATGACCACACAGCCATCTGATTCGTTGTCCCACACGATATAGCAGCAGGTGCCGAGGTCACCGACGGTCAGTGTTTTCATGTTCAGCATCGTATCACCTCAGAACAGCTTTGTCGAATCCATCAGCATGGTAACCGGACCGTCGTTGACCAGCCAAACCTGCATGTCCGCGCCAAAAACGCCCGTTTCCACATGAATTCCCTGATCGCGCCATGCCTTCACCAGTCCCTCATAGAGCGGAATGGCCTTGTCCGGGCGGGCAGCGGCGGTGAAGCCGGGACGGCGCTGAGAGCGCGCGTCACCATAAAGGGTGAACTGGCTGATGGCAAGGATTTCGCCGCCTACATCGAGGATAGACCTGTTCATCTTGCCGTTCTCGTCCTCGAAGATGCGCAGGGTCGGGATCTTCGACGCCATATATTCAAGATCCTTTTCTGTATCGTCAACAGACACGCCGATGAGAATCATGTAGCCCTTTCCGCACTTGCCGACGGTCTGCCCGTCGATGGCGACAGAAGCCGACGTTACCCGCTGGATCACACAGCGCATATGCTTCACTCCTTTTCAGAAACGCTCTCCTTAAGAAAGGCTCTCCGCATCCGGGAGAGCCATCATGTCACGCGCGGAACACATCAATCACGTCAGACTTCCGCATCAGCTGCTTGACCAGCTTGTCCATCTGTTCACGGGAACGGATCTCCACAACAAAGCGGAAGGTCGCAATACGGTTCTTTTCGTCCAGCGTGGCTGAAACAGTCTTGATCGGGATGTTCATTTCACCAATGATGGTGGCAATCTCCACCAGCAGGTTTGCCTTGTCATAAGTGACGATCTTCACCGACGCACAGAAGCTGGTACCAGCGTTGTCATGGGCCCAGTCTACGTCGATGCGGCGCTCCTGCTCGCCGGAGATGGCATTGGCACAGTCTGCCTTGTGGATGGTCACACCACGGCCGCGGGTAATATAACCGATGATATCGTCACCCGGCACGGGACTGCAGCACTTGCCGAAGCGGACAGGAATATCCATATCCTCATTGCCGGGCATGATGATGCCGTGGTTGACCTTGCGGGCCGTACGGCGGGGTGCTTCAGGCTCCTGCTGCAGGAGATCCTCAATCTTGGGCGCCGCGGCAGCCGTGGCGGCACGCTGCTCCTCCACCAGACGGGACACGACATACACTGCCGCCAGTCCGCCATAGCCGACGGATGCAAAAATGTCATCCACCGATGTGAAGCCGTACTTACGCATGATGGAATCGTAGAATTCCGGCTTGATCAGCTCCGACGGGGACATGCCGCGGCGACGGCACTCCTTTTCCACCATGGAGCGGCCCAGCTCAATGTTCTCGACCTTGAATTCCTTCTTCAGGAAGGCGCGGATCTTCGCCTTGGCCTGCGGAGTCTTGCAGATGCGCAGCCAGTCCGTCGACGGGCCCTTGCTGTTGGCACTGGTAATAATCTCCACGCGGTCACCCGTTTCAAGGGCGGTATCCAGCGGCATGATCTTACCGTTGATCTTACTGCCGACGCACTTGTTGCCCACTGCCGAATGAATGCGGTATGCAAAATCCAGCGGCGTCGCACCCTTGGGCATGGAAATGACGTCGCCCTTGGGGGTGAAGAGGAATACCTCCTCGGAGAAGAGGTCGGTTTTGAGGGTATCGACAAACTCCTTGGAGTCACGGGTCTCGTTCTGCCAGTCAAGAATCTGGCGTACCCAGTACAGCTTGCTGTCCAGGCTGGAGCCGCCAGCTCCGCCCTCCTTGTAGCGCCAGTGGGCTGCGATGCCATATTCCGCGATGCGGTGCATCTCCCACGTGCGAATCTGCACCTCAAAGGGGAAGGGCATCTTTCTGCCACCGACCACCGTCGTATGCAGGGATTGATACATATTCGCCTTGGGAACGGAGATATAGTCCTTGAAACGGCCCGGCATCTGGTTCCACAGCGTATGGACAATGCCCAGCACGGCATAGCAGTCCGGCACGGAATCCACCAGCACGCGGATGGCAATCAGATCATAAATCTGGTCAAAGGGCTTGTTCTGCAGCACCATCTTACGGTAAATGCTGTAAAAATGTTTCGGGCGACCGTCAATGTCATAGTGGATGTGCTGCTCGTCAAGCTTCTCGGACAGCTCCGCGATGACCATGCGGATGTTCTCCTGCCGTTCAGAGCGCTTCTGGCCTACCTTCTGCACCAGATTCTGATATCCGGCCGGGTCGATATAGCGCAGAGACAGATCCTCCAGCTCCTGCTTGAGTGCGTAAACGCCCAGACGGTGCGCCAGCGGGGCATAGATATCCAGCGTCTCACGGGCGATGGCTACCTGACGCTCCGGCTTCTGGAACTTCATGGTGCGCATGTTGTGCAGGCGGTCCGCCAGCTTGATGAGCACCACGCGGATATCCTTGGACATGGCCAGGATCATCTTGCGCAGGGACTCGGCCTGTGCCTCCTCTTTATCGGCAAAGTCAAGCTTGTTCAGCTTTGTCACGCCATCGACCAGCCATGCCACCTCATCGCCGAATTCCTTGCGGATGGTGTCCAGCGTAATATGCTCACAGTCCTCCACCGTGTCGTGCAGAAGGCCTGCCGCAATCGTCGGAGGGTCGATCATCAGCTCCGTCAGGATGCTCGCCACGAAGCAGGGATGAATAAAATAGGGCTCGCCGCTCTTGCGCTTCTGATCCTTGTGAGCATCCTCGGCAAAGAGATACGCCTTCTTCACCAGCTCCGCGCCGCCGCCGGGATTGTACTTCTGCACGCGCGCCAGCATCTGGTTCAGCGGCATCGCTTCGTAGACAGTATAAGTCATCTGAGCACCCCCATGTGGGTATTGGAATTTATCATTTGAGATTGCGCAGGAATCGTACCACCGCGCTGTCGTCCATGCGGCATTTGACAGGCGGCAGCAGGCGGATTGCAAAGGGATCGAGAGACATGTCAACCAGATGCACCTGATGGAAGGCCATCAGGCCGGTGAGCACCTGCGCGGTGGTCAAGCCAGTATCAGTGCCCAGCTGGCTGGGCGCCATCGAGCCGCCCATCCGCACCCGCTTATAGAGCGTGCGCAAGGTCTCGTCGTCCATGGTGATTCGCGCAAGCAACGCCTTCATGGCCGGGTTTGCCTTCAGGGCATGCAGCCTTGCGCGGGGACATTGCGCTGCAATGGCAGCGGCTTCCCCGGGCAGCAGATCGCCGTCCAGCAGGACGATATCCGTCCATACATCCGCCAGCATGTCCAGCTGCGGAGCTGTCAGCAGGGTGTTAAAGGCGCGCACATCCTTCACTGCGCCCACCGCCGTATCCGCCGGACATTCCAGCAGCACACGGGCGGCACATTCCCGCTCGTGACCGATCATCAGCACGCCTCGGCCCGTCTGCATCAGCTTTCGCAAGCCTGGAATCGTCAGCGCCATCACTTCGGCTGGAATCTTATTATCATTCGCCGCAAGGGTGCAAATCTCCTGCAAAAGCCCGCGGAAAAGCGCATCTGCATCCGGCAATGTCACCGCGCCCTGCGCTGCAGTGATGGCTTCCACCATCAGCTGTGGCGTTACGCGGCCGCGGAATTCATTGCGTTCCGGCGTGAACAGCACGTCCACGCGCTCCAGCCCCTCGTCCGCCATGTCGCCCTTGCCAAAGGCGATACCGTCACGGATGGCCGAGCCGTCCAGCAGCGACAGCTTCAGGTGCGTGCGTGTCTTGCCCACCCGTATCGCCTGCTGCAGGTGCGCGTCACGGGTCAGAAAAACAGGGTTGGGGTTGCCGTAGCCCGTGGGCTGGATAGCCGCAAGCCGGTCGATCATATCCAGATCGACCTCCTGCAGCCGGACAGCCAGATCATATTCCTTTGCAGGGATATAGCAGCGCAGATCGCAGTTCTCGCTGATGGCAAGGTTCAGCCTGCGGCGCAGCTCCGGCACAAGCCCGGCCTGCATCGTCAGGCCTGCCGCCTGCTCATGACCGCCAAAGCGCATGAACAGATCCTTGCAGATTGTGAGCATCCCGTGGATATTCACGCCGGGGATGGAGCGACAGGAGCCTACCGCCACGCCATCCGTCTGCGTCAGGACGATGGTCGGAAAATGGTAGCGCTCGCAGATACGCCCTGCTGCAAGGCCGATCACGCCGTGATTCCATCCCTCGCCCATGACAATGATGACCCGATCCTTGTAGAAATCGACGCTGGACTCAATCATTTCGATCGCCTGCTGGGTGATCTCCTGCTCGATGGCCTGCCGCTGCTGGTTGTTTTGCTCTAGATGCATGGCAATAGCATCCGCGACCTGCGGATCCTCGGCAGTCAGAAGGGTCACACCCTGCGACGCATCCTCCAGACGCCCCCCTGCATTCAGCCGCGGCGCCAGACGAAAGCCCACATGTCCGGCATTAACCGGCGGATTCACGCCGCTGACCTGCATCAGGGCCCGGATACCCGGACGGCGGCTGTCTGCCATCAGCTGCAAGCCCTCCCGGACGATCACACGGTTCTCGTCTATCAGCGGCACGATATCCGCCACCGTTGCAAGAGCAGCAAGATCGATGCGCTGCATCACCGCGTCCGTACCCAGCAGCGCCTGCGTCAGCTTCAGCGCCACGCCAGCGCCGCACAGACGCCGGAAGGGGTACTCCCCCATCAGCGGATTGAGCACCACATCGGCAGGACTGGGCGTATCGGCCAGCTGGTGGTGATCAGTGACGATCACTGTCATGCCCAGCATCTGGGCAAGCTTGACCTCCTCGTGGTTCGTCACGCCGCAGTCCACGGTGATGAGGAGTCTGTGCGTCTGCGCCATCTGTCGAACTGCATCGCAGTTGAGGCCATAGCCCTCGCCGTGACGGGACGGAATGCGGAAGTCCGGCTGTGCACCCATGTCCCGGAGCGTCTCCAGCATGATGGAGGTAGCGCATACGCCATCCACGTCATAGTCGCCGTATACGACGATCTGCGTGCCTGCACTGACCGCCTCGCGGATGATTCGCACTGCCTTGTCCATGCCCTGCATCAGGTACGGGTCATGGAGGTGGCTCACGTCCGGATGCAGGAAACGCTCTGCCTTCTCAGGCGTATCCACACCCCGGCTGCGCAGCAGACTGGACAGCCACAAGGGCAATTCGCCGATCTGCTGGACATTTTCCGGGCCTCGTTTGATGAAATGCAGCATCTCTTGTTTCACTCCATATCCATTGATATGCACATGCTGGGGAGGCAAAACCGCGCGATATGCCGCTTTGCCTCCCCAACAGGCAAAACGGGAGAAGCCCCTCCATGGAGCTCCTCCCGTGCGGGGTAGAGGATCAGGCCTTCTTCGGCTTACGCTTGTGCTCCTCCAGCGCCGCCCAGACATAGCCGTTGATCATATTCGCGCTGTACACGCCGGACACGATGCCCACGATGATGGGCAGCGCGAATTCCTTGATGGAATCCACGCCCAGAATATACAGAGTCACGATGGTGATCAGGGTGGTCAGGGTGGTGTTGACAGTACGGCCGAGACACTCCTTCACAGAGCGGTTGACAACCTCCTCGCGGGCGCTGCCCGACATGCGGCGGACATTCTCGCGGATACGGTCAAAAATGACGATGGTATTATTGATTGAGTAGCCCACAATGGTCAGCATCGCTGCGATAAAGGAAGAATTCATCTCCACAAAATTGCGCAGGATAACCATGAATGACAGCATGATCAACACGTCATGCACCAATCCGATCACCGCCGCCAGACCAGAGTTGAAATCGAAGCGGACGGCAATATACACCAGCATCAGCGCCGCAGCAATCAGCACGGCCATGATCGCATTCTTGATCAGCGTTGCGCCGGCCACGGGGCCGACATAGTTCACATCGCCCACTGCAGCACAGGCGGGATATGCAGCCAACAGCTTGGCTTCCACATCCGCCTGAATACCTTGCACGCTGTTTTCATCCACGGACTTGATGCGGATGAGGGCTTCTGTACGGCGGGCGCCCTGAATGGTCACGTTATAGTCGCTGTTGGCCAGCGCAGCAGAGACGTCGGCCTGCGTCACGGTCTGGCCCAGATCAAACTGCATGGACAGTCCGCCGGCAAAGTCGATGCCCAGATTCACACCCAGACCCACCAGCGTCAGGCAGAGCGCCAGCAGCATCACGCCGCAGGATACGATCACACAGGTCGGCATATTGTTCTTGATCGTCATCTTACTTGCCCTCCTTCGCAGTCTGCACACCGGAGGTGAAGGCGCGCACATTCCAATCCTTGATCGCAACGACATTCTTCATCAGGAAGCGGGTCACGGCCACGGCAGTGAACATGGACACCAGCACGCTCAGGCCCAGCGTGATGCCAAAGCCCTGAATGGAACCGGTACCATAAGCAAACAGCACACCCGCAGCAATCAGGGTGGTGACATTCGCATCCAGAATAGCGGACCATGCGTTGCGGAAGCCCACGCGCACGGCTGCCTTCAGGCTTCGGCCGCTGCGGATTTCCTCATTGAAGCGCTCGAAAATGATGACATTGGCGTCAACAGCCATGCCGATACCCAGCACGATGCCCGCGATGCCCGGCAGCGTCAGCTGGATGCCGGGGATCACCGCAATGGCAAAGAAAAGCGTGATGATGTAGATGACCAGCGCCCAGGATGCCAGCACGCCATTCATGCGGTAGCGGACAATGAGCAGCGCCATGATCAGCACAATGCCCACGCAGGCCGCCAGCACGGAGGTGGACAGCGCATCGTCACCCAGCGTCGCGGAGACGGTATCGACCTTCTGCTGGGTCAGCACCAGCGGCAGCGCACCGGACTGGATCTGGCTGGCGATGGTCTGGGCGTCCTCGATGGTGCCCATGCCGGAAATCTGGCCCTCGCCCGTAGGAATGGTTTCATTGACGGTGGGATTGAGCAGCAGCTCCCCGTCCAGATAGATGCTCAGCGCCTGACCGATATGAGCGCTGGTCATATTCTTGAAGATCTCGGTACCCTCAGCGTTCAGCTTGAAGTTGATGACCGCCTCGCCCATTTCGTTGTAAGCGGGAACCGCCGTGGCAACCATATCGCCGGTCATGAAGGTCTCGCCGTCAGGAGTCTTGAACTCCAGCAGCGCCGGCTCGCCGATCAGCTCAAGAATTGCGTTGGGATCAGTCACATCAGGGATCTCCACGCGGATCCCATCCTCGCCCAGCTTCTGCACGGTACTCTCTGAGTAGCCCTTGTCCGACAGGCGGGTGGTGATGACTGCCATGGTACCCTCGATCAGGCTGTTGAAATCAGCCTCGCCCTCGGGCTTCTCTGCGGAATACTCAACATACACGCCGCCGCGCAGGTCAAGGCCCAGCGGCAGCACCTCAGGCCAGTTGGCGGCATCGGTGGTGGGCAGCCACGGCAGGAGCTTGTACAGGCCGTTGGGCGGCAGGGGCATACCTGTCAGGCCCAGCCATCCCGCAGCGATGGTTACAGCCAGCACCACCGCCAGCGAGACGATCGCTTTCGTCTTGGCATTCTTCATTTCTGTTGCTTCCTCTCATATTATCAATAGGGTCACGCAGCGCATTGCCGCAGCCTAACCGGGCATATCCTCCAACGGACACACAGTATACACCGTGCGGACATAGCTGCGCCCGGTGATGGGCCATCCGTTGCCCGCGTGCAGAACCTCCCTGCGCATCAGGCAGCCGTCTTCACGCTGCTGAATTACCGCGTGCCGGGCATGCTGCCGCGTCGGCGGCACATCAGGCTGCGGGACCGGTGACGATGGTACATACGCCGTAAGCACTGCAGCCGCCGGCGGCTGGTTCGGCAATATCTCCCGCTCCTCCGGGCCAGCAATCAGCTCTCGCAATCCGCAGATTATGAACGCCGCAAACACCCACATAAGCACCTGCTGATACAGCCTGTCCACAGCGTTCACCTCCCCGCGTCAACATGCGCACATAGCGGTATTATATCGTCTTTCATGCAGTTCGTCAAGCAAAGACGCCTGCGCCGCCGCATCGGAAGGGCCCTGCCCGATCACAGGCAGAGCCCAGGATTCACTTTGTTTCCTTGCTGCCGTAGCTGCCGGAGGTGTCCATCACCACGTCGGTCTCTTCCTTATGGCGGGAGGTCTTGCAGCGCTCGGTCAGCAGCGCATGGAACTTTTCCTCGTCGATAGGCAGCGTGACGGTCTCGCCTGTCCAGGCGGACAGGTGGATCGCATTGGACAGCATCAGGCCGTGGATCCCTTCTCGGCCGTCCGCCACCAGCGGCGCGCCGCTCTCAATGGCTGCAGCAAAGGCGTTCAATACACCGGAATGCTGCTGGTTCTGGCCGTCTGTTTCCACCACGATGTGCTGACTGTCCGGCTTGCGGAAGCCCTCCTGACAGGTTCTGCACCATTCGCGCTCATCCACTTCAAGCTTGTCAAAGGTCAGGACATTACCTTCGCAGACCAGCTTTCCCTTTGTACCGCTGATCTCCAGGCGGTTGGTGCCGGGAGCGTCGCCGGTGGTGGTGATGAATACGCCCGTCGCCCCGCCCGGGAATTCCAGATAGGCGGTCACATCATCCTCGACCTCCACATCGTGCCACTTTCCCTCATGGCAGAAAGCATGCACCTTTGCAGGCAAGCCGCACAGCCACTGCAGCAGGTCCAGCTGATGAGGGCACTGGTTCAGCAGCACGCCGCCGCCCTCGCCAGCCCACGTGGCCCGCCATGCACCGGAATCATAATAGTACTGCGTGCGATACCAGTCGGTCACGATCCAGCTCATGCGTTTGATTTGGCCGATCTCGCCGCCGTCGATCATTTCCTTCATCTTGCGGTAAACGCAGTTGGTACGCTGGTTGAACATCATGCCGAACACCAGCTCCGGATGCCTGTCTGCGGCGGCATTCATTTCCCGCACCTGCAGGGTATACACGCCTGCAGGCTTCTCGCACAGCACGTGCAGGCCATGCTCGAAGGCCTCAGCAGAGAGCGTCGGGTGTTGATAATGAGGCGTGGCGATGAGCACCGCATCACAGGCGCCGCTGGCAATCAGCTCGCTGCCCTCCGCGAAAATCGCTGCCTCCGGCACACGTTCCTTTGCCCATGCGCGGCGGCTTTCCTTGCGGTCGGCAACAGCCGTGACAGTGACGTTAGGGCATTCTCCCGCCAGCACGCGGTTCACGTGGGACGAGCCAATGTTGCCAGCGCCGATAATACCAAGCTTCAGCATAGTTCCTCCTCAAATCGTCGTCAGAATTGCCTTGAGCGCTTCCACTGCTGCATGGAAGGCAGTCCGGCTGTCCGGGTAGCTTTCGTGATGCTTCAGCGCCTCGTCCTGCAGCTGGGAAAGGCCTTTGAACACCGTCAGATGTGGCTCCACGGTCAGAATGATCTCGTCCTGCCGCTCCGCGTTCAGACGGCGCAGGATCTCCGGCACGTCACCGTCGCCATGGCCTGCGCAGACCACCGCGCCGTCCGCCATGAGAGCGTCCTTGATGTGCATGTAGGTGATGCGGTCATGCAATGCCTCGTAAGCTTCCAAAGGCTTCACGCCGCACTGAATGAAATTCGCCGGATCAAAGGCAAAGCCAAGGCTGTCAAAGCAGTCAAGCAGATCCGCATTGCGGCCGGCATTATCGCCGTAAATGCCCTTCTCGTTTTCATGGACAAGCTGCACATCCGCTTCCTCCGCAAGCTCCAGCATGATGACCAGACGGCGCAGCACCTCAGCGCGGCTATCCTCGGGAGATGCGCCCTGCGCCGGGTAGAAGCTGAACATACGGATGCGCTTGCAGCCCAGCACCCGGCACAGCGCCAAACCATGCCGGAATTTCGCCAGATGCTCGTCAAAGGGGACGCCCAGCGAGGCTTTCCCAAAGGGGGATCCCAGCGCAGAAAGGCCGATTCCTGCGGCATCCAGCTTTTTCTTGAGAATCGCCGCTTCTTCCAGCGTAAGATCCGCGCAGTTCTTGCCGTCTGCGCCGCGGAGCTCCACAAGGGATATACCCTCCTCCTTCAGGATCTGCAGCTGCTCGTCAAATATAGGGCTGGCTTCGTCCGCAAAGGCGGACAGAATGTATTTCGCCACAATACTTTTCCTCCTCCATGGTATCATACATGATGTTATTCTACTATGTTCGCGTCCCGGCAGCGATTCTCCTGTCCGCACCGCCGTCATCGTCATTTTTTCTTCCGTTCCAAATCCTTCGCACTTCAAAGCACTTTTGGAGCAAGAATAGTTGACACGATTTGTATTCAGTTGTATAATACCCTTTGTTCAGGTTTTCAAAACCCGTTCCGAGAATTTAATATCTTTTTTTCCATCGTCAACAGTATCCTGCGCAGCTGCTGCCTCCCCGCCTGAATTATTCTTATAGATGAAAGGAACCGATATGAAAACCATCTCCATCGTGCTGACAAAATACTCCGATCTGCTGTCCAATCTTTTCTACATCTTCGGCGGCGGCGGATACACTCACATTTCTCTGTCTCTGGAAGAATCCGGCGAAACGATGTACAGCTTCAACTTTAAGGGGTTCTGCACCGAAACGCTGGCCAAGCACCGCCGCCGCGGCGTTCATAAAAGCCTCGCCTGCCGCCTGCAGGTTCCCGACAACGTATACGACAGCTGGCGTGCCGTATTGAACGGTTCCGCAGGCGCCGCGGACAATACAGCTATACAAAGCTGGGTGCAGTACTTTGCTTCTTCCGGATTCCTTTCCAGCGCAAGGGACGTTACTTCTGCTCTCAGTTCGTTGCCGAGCTATTGAGTCAGTCCGGCGCACTGCAGCTGAAAATGACGCCCTCCATGTACCTGCCCAATCACCTGCTTCGCGAGCTGAAGCAGAGTGTGCACGGTCTCCGGCTTCAGCCGAATCCGGTATGACCCCAACACAGAAACCCCTCCGCAGGAATGAACATGCGGAGGGGTTCGATATTTATCGTTCCATTCAACTGCAAGCCGACGCAGCACAAGCCCCGTTCGAGCCTGCTTTCTTACAGTGCTCCGTCCACCGCGCGGGAGCCGGCCTCCAGCACCTTGGCGAAGAATGCCAGCGCCAGGCCCTGGCCCCAGCCCTGCGTCCAGCGGCGCGGAATATTGCGGTAGCCGTCGCGGTCCTTCATGACCGCCGTACCGCCGGACACATTCAGCACGCGGCCCTCGGGGCTCACGTTGGCCAGAATGCCTTCGACGGACTTGTTGATGTACTTCAGATGCAGCGGATTGCCCTTGGTCACCATGGCCGCTGCAATGGCGCAGGAGGCGGAGACTTCCTCGTAGGACTCCTCATCGTCAAGGATCGTACGCCACAGACCGTTTTCCGTCTGCAGATGCTTGAGCGCTGCCAGATGCTCGGTCAGGGAGCCAGCGATATCCATATACTTGGGATACAGATAGCACTCGGGCAGCACACGGCCCACCTGCGCCATGGTATAGGCCGCCCAGCTGTTCGCGCGGCCCCAGTAGAAGCCGGACATGTGATCCTTGTTGATGTTATTGTAGCCATGGTACCACAATCCGGTCTTCTTATCCTGCAGGTACTCAAAATGCCAGTAGTATTGATTGAGGGCGTCATCCACCAGCTTCGCGTCGCCGAACATCACGCCCGCGCGCAGCATGAAGTAAGCACCCATCATGAGGGTATCCGCCCAGCACTGCTCCGGGAAGTCGTTCTTTGCAGACACGGTATGCTGCAGCACACTGTCGCCGAAGCGCTCGGCCTTGTTGCACAGGTAGTCCAGCTTGGACAGCACGATCTGCTTGTACTTTTCGTCGCCGTACTTTTCGTACAGGCTCAGCAGGCAGTGGCCCATGGAGCAGGTGTTGACCGTCCAGATGGGCAGACCCAGCTCGATATACTCATCCACGCGAGCCTTGACCATCTCGATGTACTTGTCATTGCCCGTCACGCGGGAGACCTCGCACATGCCGTAATACGCCACGCCGCAGGGCCAGTCCCACATCATGTCCATATTCATGGTCTGTTCCGCAATCGCGTCTACTGCAGCCATCACGCGGGTCTTGTCAAAAACGATGCCAGCCATTCAGGTTCATCCTCCATTCATTACGTACAGTCTGCGCAGCAGCCCTGTATATACGAAGTCAATCTGTCACATTTATTCGCTGCATACCGGCAAATCTCCTGCTGATCCGGCAGCGTATTCCGCAGTTCTGCCTTCGCGGCTTCACAGCCAGGGGGCGACGGCGGCCTGCATCTCCTGCCATCTGGCCTCCATGTCCCTCACAAGCGTCAGATGCGTGCGGCAGCGATCAAGATTCTGTGAGGAACGGCTAATCTGATAATACTCATCGCCATTGAGATAATCCGTCAGGAAACGCACACCGTTTTCCAGCGTGATAGTCTTCGCGCCAAGGGGCAGCGATGCGATCTCCGCCTTTGTCAGACGCTCTGCACAGGCGCTCAGGAAGCCCTCCGCATACGCACGGTACAGCGTCATGGACAATGCCACCCGGCTTTGATCCGGCTCATCCTCCGCCGCTGTCGACGCACCATACCGGATCGAATCGCCGAAATCGTATGCTGCCAGCCCCGGCATCACCGTATCCAGATCAATCACGCACAAGGGTTCATGGGTCTCAGCATCCAGAATGACATTGCTGAGCTTGGCGTCGTTGTGGCACACACGCAGCGGCAGCAGACCAGCGCGCTGCATGTCGGTAAGCTCGGCAGCCGCCTTTTCACAGGCCAGATACGCATCAACCTCAGGCTGCACCTGCACCAGTCTGCCGGCTTTATCCGCTGCAATGGCCTCATGCAGCTGCCGGAAACGATTCGGCGTATCATGAAACTGAGGGATGGTCTCCTTCAGTCTCTCCACGGGGAACTCCGCCAGCTGTTTCTGGAATTGCCCGAAGGCTCTGCCGCTCTGGCGGAATTCCTCTGCATTCCGCGCCTGCTCCAGGCAGACGCCGCCTTCAATGAACTCAAACACACGCCAGCATTCGCCCTTGTCTGTCTCGTGGTACAATCCGCCGTCAAGTGTCGGCACAATGGTAAGCACACGTCGGGGCCTCGGGGTCAGCTGACGCAGATAGTCCGTCACCGCAGCGATGTTTTCCATCAGCCCCTGCGTATCGCCAAAGACATGCGTGTTGAGCTTCTGCAGGATATATCGGTGCTGCTGGTCCGTTTCCAGCAGGCAGGTTGTGTTGATATGGCCGCTGCCGTACCTGCTGCAGCTGACAGCATTACCATCCAGACAAAACCGGCGGATGATCTTTTCCATGGCCAAAGCCTCCATCATATACATCGGGGGCACGTTCAAAAAAAGCCCGTCCAAGCAATGCTCAGACAGGCGTTGTGCGGAGCGGGTGGGATTCGAACCCACGTGTCCGTGAAGACAAACTGATTTCGAGTCAGCCCCGTTATGACCGCTTCGATACCGCTCCATAGCAAGTGGCATTATAGCATACTCCGTCCAATTTGGCAAGAGCCGCACCCGGGGAATTTTCACCCTTTGCAGTATCCATCCGGTCATTTTTTACCACGGCGGAAAGAACAGGGGAAATACATTGTCGGAATTGACATGCCCATTTTCTTGTGATACAATTTTCACGAACATAACGGTTTCCCCACCGCGGGATTCCATGATTGATGATGGAGAGTAACGATGAACGCTGTCTTCGCGCTGCTGGTAGTACAGGTGCTAATTAGCCTGCTGGTACGACTTATTCCGTCCACGCACGCCGCTAAAAGTTATGCTCTGCACTGCCAGCACTGCTATATGTGCTGACCGGTCCCGGTCACCGCTGTTCAATACGCAGCCGCATGACCGGCGCCTGATCAGCACATGCAGCCAACACGTTCCGGCAAAGCCTGCAGTCTAACTTTTAGACCGCAGGCTTTTTGATTAGCTCATCCCCTCGTCAAAAGTTTCCCCCCACTACATAACTGTGCAGCACATTCACCCATGTGCTGGAAGATACAGGAGGGTTGCTCATGCAATTGACCGGTGCAAAGATCCTGATGGAATGCCTCGTCGAGCAGGGCGTCGATACCATTTTCGGCTACCCCGGCGGCACGATTCTGAACGTGTACGACGAGCTGTACAACTACGAAAACAACGGCATGATGAAGCACATTCTGACCGCCCATGAGCAGGGCGCCTGCCACGCCGCGGACGGCTATGCCCGCTCCACCGGCAAGGTCGGCGTATGCTTCGCCACCTCCGGCCCCGGCTGTACGAACCTCGTCACCGGCATCGCCACCGCTTACATGGATTCCGCTCCCATCGTCTGCATCACCTGCAACGTAGGTACGGCCCTGCTGGGCAAGGATTCCTTCCAGGAGGTCGATATCACCGGCGTGACGATGCCCATCACCAAGTGCAACTATCTGGTGCGCGACGTGAAGGATCTGGCTGACACCGTGCGTGAGGCCTTCGCCATCGCCCGCAGCGGCCGTCCGGGCCCGGTGCTCATCGACATTCCCAAGAACGTAACCGCCGAGAAGGCCGAGTATGAATCCCTCGCCCGCTCCGTGCATGGTACTGCGGGCCGTCTGGGCGCACTGATGTCCCGCGCTTCCGAGGACTTCAAGGCCCCCGAACCCGATCATAACGACATCGAAAAGCTGGTCGAAATGATCGCGGAGAGCAAGAAGCCCATGATCATCTGCGGCGGCGGCGTTGTCCGTTCCCGCGCGCATCAGGAGCTGAACGAGCTGGTGAACCGCATTGATGCGCCCGCCGCTGTGACCCTGATGGGCGCCGGCGGCCTGCAGGGTCGTGACAGGCACGTCACCGGCATGATCGGCATGCACGGCTCCCAGGCCTCAAACATGGCAGTGGACGCCTGTGACCTGCTGATCGCCATCGGCTGCCGTTTCTCCGACCGCGTGGCGCTCAAGCCCTCCACCTTCGCCCGCAACGCAAAGATCGTGCAGATCGACATCGACCGCAGCGAGATCAACAAGAACGTGCAGACCGATCATCACATCATCGGCGACGCAAAGCGCGTGCTGGAGCTGCTGCTGGAGCGCGTCCGTCCCGCCAAGCATGAGGACTGGATGAAGTACGTCTTCTCTTTCAAGACGGAGACGGAATACGACGAGGCCTCCGATCATCTGACGCCTCAGCAGGTGCTGACTGCCATCGCAAAGATTCTGCCGCAGGATACCATCGTCGCCACCGACGTGGGGCAGCATCAGATGTGGGCCATCCAGCACTTCCACTTTGATTATCCCGGCCAGCTGCTGACCTCCGGCGGCTTCGGCACGATGGGCTTCGGCCTGGGCGCTGCCATCGGCGCACAGATTTCTCATCCCGACAAGTGCGTATTGCACGTCACCGGCGACGGCTGCTTCCGCATGAACTGCCATGAGCTGGCTACCGAGCAGTATTACAACCTTCCTATCATCAACGTCGTTTTCAACAACGGCGTGCTGGGCATGGTCCGTCAGTGGCAGACGCTGATTTACGACAAGCACTACGCTGCCACAAACCTCGACCGCTCTCCCGACTTTGTGAAGCTGGCTGAGGCCTATGGCCTCTCCGGCGCCCGCGTGACCAACGTGGAGGAGCTGGAAAAGGCGCTCAAGGAAGCCCTTTCCTGCGGCCACGGCTATGTCATTGACTGCGTGATCGACATGGACGAGAAGGTTCGTCCCATGGTCGGCGGCGGCAGCCACATCACCGACTTCATGCTGAATTCCTGAGAAAGGAGCTGACCGAAATGGCGAACATCGAACGACAGACCCTGGCCGTGCTGGTCGACAACGAGGCCGGCGTCCTTTCCCGCGTGACGCGCCTTTTCTCCGGCAAGGGCTACAATATTGAGTCCCTCGCCGTGGGCACGACCGACGACCCCCAGGTTTCCCGCATTACCATCGAAATCAAGGCGAACGAGGATCAGACCCGCCTGATCGCCTCCCAGCTGCGCAAGCTGATCTGCGTGCACTCCGTCAAGGTGCTGGTACCGGATCATGCCATTCGCCGCGAGCTGGTGCTGATCAAGGTCATGGCGAACACCGCCGAGAGCCGCAACGAGGTCATCCAGATCGCCAACATCTTCCGCTCGTCCATCATCGACGTGTCGGTTGCCTCCCTGACCCTTGCTGTCATCGGCGATGAAAGCAAGGCTGAAGCCATCCAGAACCTCCTTAAGGAGTTTGGAATCCTCGAGCTGGTGCGTACCGGCATGGTCGCACTGGAACGCGGACAGTTCACCATTGACGAACAGACTAAAGTTAAAGGAGAATACGACTATGGCAAAAATGTACTATGAGAAGGATTGTGACCTCGGCAAGCTGGACGGCAAGGTAGTCGGCATCGTCGGCTACGGTTCTCAGGGCCATGCCCACGCGCTGAACCTGCGCGACTCCGGCGTCAACGTTATCATTGGCCTGCGCAAGGAAGGCAAGAGCTGGCCCGTGGCTGAGAAGGACGGCTTTGAGGTCATGACCGTGCCGGAAATGACCCAGAAGGCCGACGTCATCATGATCCTGATCAATGACGAGAAGCAGGCTGCCATGTTCAACAAGGACATCCGCCCCTACCTGACCGAGGGCAAGGCCATCGCGTTCGCTCACGGCTTCAACATCCGCTACAAGCTGATTGATCCTCCCGCCGGCGTGGACGTGTTCATGGCAGCCCCCAAGGGCCCCGGCCACACCGTTCGCAGCCAGTACGTCGTCGGCAAGGGCGTGCCCTCTCTGGTCGCCGTTGAGCAGGACGCTACCGGCCATGCCTGGGACATCGCGCTGGCCTACATCGCCGGTATCGGCGGCGCCCGCGCGGGCATCATGGAGACCACGATGAACGAGGAGACCGAGACTGACCTGTTCGGCGAGCAGGCCGTGCTGTGCGGCGGCGTGGTCGAGCTGATGCGCTGCGGCTTCGAGACTCTGGTCGAGGCCGGTTACCAGCCCGAGAACGCCTACTTCGAGTGCATCCACGAGATGAAGCTGATCATCGACCTGATCAACAAGGGCGGCGTGGCTGCGATGAACTACTCCATCTCCGACACTGCGGAATACGGCGAGTACGTTTCCGGCCCGCGCGTGATCCCCTACGAGCAGACCAAGGCCAACATGAAGGCTGTGCTGAACGATATTCAGGACGGCACCTTCGCCCGCAACTGGATCAACGAGAACCAGACCGGCCGCTGCTATTTCAACAGCCGCCGCGGCATCCTGGCCAAGCACGAGATGGAGATCGTCGGCGAGCAGCTGCGCTCCAACATGCTTTGGAAGAACGACAACAACCTGGACAACGCCTCCAACTAAGGGACGACAAAACGGGTTAAGGGCCGACGGCCCTTACGGGGGATGGAAGGGGCATTCCGTGGGAGCGTGTCCCCAGTGGGGACTTCGCCGAAGGCGAAGCGACAAGGAATGTTAAACGGAGGCCCCTTCCCCGCCGGAGGCCTCCGCGCCCGCAGGCGCAAAAGCCCCATGACGCCCTTGAACGATCTCCGATCGTTCAAACAGTCCGGTCAACTCAAAAGGACAAGTCAACAGAGTCGACTAACTTCCTCCGCCCCTCCCCCCACCGCCATCACAGCAGGACATCCCCCGTCCTGCCTTTCATCACCGCAGCGACGGGCATGACCGCCGCGCAGTGCCACACAAACATTCACCTCACTATATTAAGGAGGCCATTTTATGAATTCCAACAACGTCAAGCTCGGCGTGGAGCGCGCCCCGAACCGCAGCCTGCTGTATGCCCTGGGCTACACCGACGAGGAGCTGTCCCGCCCGCTGATCGGCGTGGTGTC
Organism: Clostridia bacterium; assembly: GCA_017465155.1. Taxonomy (GTDB): domain Bacteria; phylum Bacillota; class Clostridia; order Christensenellales; family Aristaeellaceae; genus UBA11524. The sequence continues at coordinate 5,481 of JAFTWV010000023.1, read as the reverse complement.
CTCCTATAACGAGATCGTTCCCGGCCACATGAACCTCGACAAGATCACCGAGGCTGTGAAGTCTGGCGTGCGCGCCGCTGGCGGCACCCCCGTCATGTTCCCGGCCATCGCTGTCTGCGACGGCATCGCCATGGGCCATGTGGGCATGAAGTATTCCCTCGTCACCCGTGATCTGATCGCCGATTCCACCGAGGCCATGGCCATTGCTCACCAGTTCGACGGCCTGGTTATGGTGCCCAACTGCGACAAGAACGTCCCGGGCCTGCTGATGGCTGCGGCGCGTCTGAACATCCCGACGATCTTCTGTTCCGGCGGCCCGATGCTGGCCGGTCACCTGAGCGACGGCCGCCGCACCTGCCTCTCTCACATGTTCGAGGCTGTGGGCGCCTACAAGGCCGGTACGCTGGACGAATGCGGCGTGCGCGACTACGAAGAGAATGCCTGCCCCTCCTGCGGCAGCTGCTCCGGCATGTACACCGCCAACTCCATGAACTGCCTGTGCGAGGCGCTGGGTATGGCGCTGCCGGGCAACGGCACCGTTCCCGCTCCCCTGTCCGCCCGCATTCGTCTGGCCAAGCACGCCGGTATGCAGGTGATGCAGCTGGTGGAGAAGAACATCCGCCCCCGCGACATCATGACCCCCGCTGCCTTCAACAACGCCGAGACCGTCGATATGGCGCTGGGCTGCTCCACCAATACGATGCTGCATCTGCCCGCCATCGCCCATGAGGCCGGTGTGACCATCGATCTGGATCACGCCAACGCCATCTCCGCCCAGACTCCCAACCTGTGCCACCTGGCTCCCGCCGGCGACACCTTCATGGAGGATCTGGACCGCGCGGGCGGCGTCAGCGCCGTAATGAAGGAGCTGACCAAGAAGAACCTGCTGGACACCTCTGTCCTGACCGTCACCGGCAAAACCATGGCGGAGAACCTGGAAAAGGTCGTCAACCGCGACACGAGCATCATCCGTCCCATCGACAATCCCTACAGCGCCAACGGTGGCATCGCCGTGCTGAAGGGCAATCTGGCCAAGGACGGCTGCGTTGTCAAGCAGAGTGCCGTCGCGCCTGAAATGATGAAGCACGAAGGCCCCGCCCGCGTCTTTGACAGCGAGGAGGAAGCCATCTCTGCCATCTACGCCCGCAAGATCGTCCCCGGCGACGTGGTGGTCATCCGCTACGAGGGCCCCAAGGGCGGCCCTGGTATGCGTGAGATGCTCAACCCCACCTCCGCCATCTGCGGCATGGGTCTGGGCGAATCTGTAGCGCTTCTGACCGACGGCCGCTTCTCCGGTGCAACTCGCGGCGCATCCATCGGCCATGTCAGCCCCGAGGCGGCTGCAGGCGGCCTGATCGCGCTGGTGGAAGAGGGCGACCTGATCTCCATCGACATCCCTGCCTGCTCCATTGAGCTGAAGGTCGCAGACGACGTGCTGGCCGAGCGCCGTAAGGCATGGGTCTGCCCCGAGCCGAAGGTCAAGACCGGCTACCTCGCACGGTATGCAAAGCTGGTCAGCAGCGCAGACAAGGGCGCAATTCTCGAATAATTCTTAATGCTAAATTTAGTATGGAGAGGCTGTTATGAACCTGAAGGGACTGAAGATCAACTTTCTGGGAGATTCCATCACAGAGGGGCACGGTTGCTCCTGCGAGGCGGCCCGCTTTTCGGACAGGATCGCTGCGGAATATGGCGCTGTCACCCGCAATTACGGCATCGGCGGCACGCGCCTTGCCCATCAAAACGCGCCCTCCTGTGACCCCCGGCACGATCTGGATTTTCCCTCCCGCGTGGCAAAGATGAACGCAGATGCGGACGTGGTGGTCGTCTTTGGCGGAACAAATGATTTCGGCCATGGCGACGCCCCCTTCGGCAAGCCTTCCGACCGCACAGCGGACACCTTCTGCGGCGCACTGCATGAGCTGTACACGTCCCTGCTGACGAAGTACCCGAAGGCGCAGTTCGTCGTCATCACGCCCCTGCACCGCGACACCGAGGCTATCCCCAACATGCACGGCAAGGTGCTGGCAGACTATGTGGCCGAGATCCGCGCGGCGGCGGAGTACTACTCCCTGCCCGTGCTTGACCTGTATGCACAATATGGCGTACAGCCCGCCGTCCCCGTGATGAAGGACATGTACATGCCTGACGGTCTGCACCCCAACGACGCAGGCCACGTCATCCTGACAAACAAGATCGCAAAATTCATCGAATCCCTTTGAAAATAATACAGGAGGTAAAACCAGCATGAGCCAGATCAAGATTTTTGACACGACGCTGCGCGACGGCGAGCAGTCCCCCGGCTGTTCCATGAATCTGAAGGAAAAAATCGAGGTGGCGCGCTGCCTGGAGCGCCTGAAGGTCGACGTGATCGAGGCTGGCTTTGCCATTGCCTCCCCCGGTGACTTCGAGTCCGTGCAGACCATCGCCCGCACGGTGAAGGAATGCTCCGTGGCTTCCCTCGCCCGCGCGACGGTCAAGGATATCGACTGCGCATGGGACGCGGTGAAGGACGCTGCCGATCCCCGTATTCACCTGTTTATCGCCACCAGTCCCCTCCATATGGAGTACAAACTGAAGATGACCCCTGATCAGGTGCTGGCGCGCACCTCCGAGATGGTTGCTCACGCAAAGAAGTACGTGTCAAACATCGAGTTCTCCTGCGAGGATGCGACCCGCTCCGATACGGACTTCCTGATCCGTGTTGTCGATGCAGCCATCAAGGCAGGCGCAACCGTCATTAACCTGCCCGACACCACTGGCTACACCACGCCGGATGAAATGCGCAGGATGATCGAAGCTGTGATCGCAGGTGTGCCGAATTCCGACAAGGTTGAGTTCTCCGTGCACTGCCACAATGATCTGGGTATGGCCGTAGCCAACTCCCTCGCCGGCGTCCTGGGCGGTGCGCGCCAGATCGAATGCACCATCAACGGTCTGGGCGAGCGCGCGGGCAACACTGCGCTGGAAGAAGTCGTCATGGCAATGCATACCCGCCCGGATATCTTCACCGAGCACGATTGCCGAATTGACACAACACAGATCTTCCGCGCCTCCAAGACCGTATACAACATCATCGGCCAGAATGCGCCGCTGAACAAACCCATCGTGGGCGTGAACGCCTTCCGCCACGAGAGCGGCATCCACCAGCACGGCGTTCTGGCCAACAAGAAGACCTATGAGATCCTCACCCCCGAGAGCGTGGGCGTGGTAATCGACAACATCGTGCTGGGTAAGCACAGCGGTAAGCACGCACTGGCCTCCCGCCTGAAGGAAATGGGCTACGAGCTGGACGACGCCGAGCTGCAGCGCTGCTTTGAGGAATTCAAGGTGCTCTGCGACAAGAAGAAGTCCGTCACCAACGAGGATCTTGTTGCCATTGTGACCCATCAGGCTGCCGCCAACGACGAGGAGGACGTGGACGGCTACAAGCTGGAGTGGTTCGCGGTACATACCTCCAACATGACCACCTCCACCTCCGTGGTGCGCCTGTCGCTCGATGGCCAGATCTTTGAGGAGGCCTGCTCCGGCGACGGTCCGGTGGACGCTGCCTTCGAGGCCATTAACCGCATCATGCGCCCCGTCGAGCACACCTTCGACGTGTACAACATCGCCGGTATTTCTCCCGGTAAGGACACCATGGGCGGCGTCACCGTCAAGCTCACCTGCGACGACCGCACCTTCACCGGCCGCGGCCTGCACACCAACATCGTCGAGGCTTCTGTCCGCGCCTACCTGCGTGCCATGAACAAGCTCCGCGCCTACGCCGCCAAGCGTCAGCGCACCAATCCCTCCCGGTGAGGTACATATCACCTACAACCGTAGGGGCACCGAAGGTTTCCAAAGGGCATCGTGCAGAAGCGGCTCCCCCGTGAGGAGTTGCCGAAGGCAAAGCTTCAAGCAATGTTGGATGACGGAAAGCCGCCAGCCGGGCTCCGGCCTTTGGTCGCGCCCGCAGGCGCGAAGCTCCTCATTCCGATGAATGACGACCATCTCATCAGAAAGAAGGAAAACATTATGGGCATGACCATGACGCAGAAGATCCTCGCCGCTCATGCAGGGCTCCCCTCCGTGAAGGCGGGCGACCTGATCGAAGCCAAGCTGGATCTGGTTCTCGGCAACGACGTGACCACCCCCGTGGCTGTGGACGTGTTTGACAAGGCCGGCTTCGACCGCGTGTTTGACAAGGACAAGATCGCGATCGTGCTGGATCATTACACCCCCTGCAAGGACATCAAGTCCGCCCAGCTGTGCAAGACCGCCCGCGATTTCGCCCGCCGGTTTCATATCACCCACTTCTACGACGTAGGCAACGTGGGCATCGAGCACGCGCTGCTGCCGGAAAAGGGCATCGTCGCGCCGGGCGAAGTCATCATCGGCGCGGACAGCCACACCTGCACCTACGGCGCGATCGGTGCCTTCTCCACCGGCGTGGGTTCTACCGACATGGCCGCCGGTATGGCCGCGGGCGAGAACTGGTTCAAGGTGCCCAGCGCCATCAAGGTGGTTCTCACCGGCAAGATGGGCAAGTGGGTCTCCGGCAAGGACGTCATCCTCCACCTGATCGGCCTGATCGGCGTGGACGGCGCGCTGTACAAGTCCATCGAGTTCACCGGCCCCGGCGTGGCCGAGCTCACCATGGACGATCGCTTCACCATCGCCAACATGGCCATCGAGGCCGGCGGCAAGAACGGCATCTTCCCCGTGGACGAGAAGACCATCGAATATGTTACCGGCCGCGTTAACCGCGAGTGGAAGGCCTACGAGGCTGACGAGGACGCAGAGTACGAGCAGGTTGTCGAGATCGACCTCTCCGCTCTCAAGCCCACCGTGTCCCTGCCCCACCTTCCCTCCAACACCAAGACCGTCGATCAGGTCGCAGGCCTGCCCATCGACCAGGTGGTCATCGGCTCCTGCACCAACGGCCGCATCTCCGATATGCGCATCGCGGCGGAGATCCTCAAGGGCCGCAAGGTCGCCGACGGCGTGCGCTGCATCGTCATCCCCGCCACGCAGGATATCTACATGGAGTGCATCAAGCAGGGTTATACGCAGATCTTTATCGAAGCCGGCTGTGCCGTCAGCACGCCCACCTGCGGCCCCTGCCTGGGCGGACACATGGGCTGCATGTGCGAGGGCGAACGCGCCGTCGCCACCACCAACCGCAACTTCGTGGGCCGCATGGGCCATGTGAAGAGCGAGGTCATCCTGGCCTCCCCCGCCGTGGCTGCTGCGTCCGCTGTCAAGGGCTGCGTTGCCTGCCCCTGCGAACTGGAATAAGGAGGTAGAGACGAATGGTTTCCGGCAAGGTTTTCAAGTACGGTGACAACGTCGATACCGACGTCATCATCCCCGCCCGCTATCTCAACGCACCCAGCCCCGAAGAGCTGGCCAAGCACTGCATGGAGGACATTGACTCCTCCTTCGCCACCACCGTCACGCCCGGCGACATCATGGTCGGCGGAGCAAACTTCGGATGCG
>JAFTWV010000022.1 GCA_017465155.1 Clostridia bacterium | reverse complement strand
TCAGGAGCGGCAGTCGGTTCCATCTTTTCCTCGGGGGCCACGTTGGGTTCCTCAGTGACCTCAGGCTCCACAGTGGGCTCTTCGGTTACTTCAGGGGCCGCAGTGGGTTCCTCAGTGACTTCGGGCTCCACAGTGGGCTCTTCCGTTACTTCAGGTTCCACAGTGGGTTCCTCAGTGACCTCAGGCTCCACAGTGGGCTCTTCCGTTACTTCGGGCTCCACAGTGGGTTCCTCAGTGACCTCAGGCTCCACAGTGGGCTCTTCGGTTACTTCAGGGGCCGCAGTGGGCTCCTCAGTGACCTCAGGCTCCACAGTGGGCTCCTCAGTGACTTCGGGCTCCGCAGTGGGCTCCTCAGTGACTTCGGGCTCCGCAGTGGGTTCCTCAGTGACCTCAGGCTCCGCAGTGGGCTCCTCAGTGACTTCGGGCTCCGCAGTGGGCTCTTCGGTTACTTCAGGGGCCGCAGTGGGCTCTTCCGTTACCTCAGGTTCCACAGTGGGCTCTTCCGTTACTTCAGGGGCCGCAGTGGGTTCTTCAGTGACCTCAGGCTCCGCAGTGGGCTCTTCCGTTACTTCAGGTTCCACAGTGGGCTCTTCGGTTACTTCAGGGGCCGCTGTGGGTTCCTCAGTCATTTCAGGAACAGGAGTATAAGTAGTAGAAACTGCTTCAGTAACTCCCGGACTTTCGGTCGGTTCTGCCGTTGCAGCAGGTACCGGCGTCACTTCAGCGGTAGGTGTCGGCGCTTCCGTCACTTCCGGAGCAGCGGTAGGCGCTTCGGTCGCAGCAGGGACGACAGTATTAGTAGTAGAAACTTCTTCCGTTTCAACAGGCGCAGGAGAGACGGTCGGCTCCGTAGAGGGGGTAACATAACACTCCGCAGTATGCTTATGCTCAGGAATGGTGCAGGTGTAATGGCGCTCGTAGCAGGCGTCGCTGTGCTGGTGACCTTCGTCCACAGCCGTTACAATTCGCACGCAGCCGCTGCTGTGGTTGTGCTCCTTCATTTCCTGCTTGCCGCAGATGACGAAGCCTGTCTTGGAATCGTAGCAGTCGCTGTTGTGGTAGTGCAGATCAGCCAGTTCATCGCACTCCAGCTCCTCGGTCACCGTGTAGCATGCGCCTGCATGCGTATGGCCGCCCTCGCCAGACTCCAGACCACAAGTCGGTTCTTCGCTGAAGGGGAAGCAATCCGCCACGTGCACATGTGCGCCGTCGCCCTGCTCCAGACCGCAGCCAAGCTCCACATGAACCGTGTAGCACTCATCCGTATGGGAGGAATGACCGAACAGGTTCGTGCTGCTTGCAATGTCATAAGGGCAGTTCAGCTCACGGATAACAATATTGCACTCAGCCGTATGCATGTGGCCAGGGTTCGCCGTCAGACCGCAAACCGGACCGTTCGAGTCATCACGCTCGTAGCAGCCCTGCTCGTGCACATGGCCGACAGACTCCTCAGTGGTGCAGGTCAGGGTGGACACATTCGCATAGCAATCGCTCGTATGGCGGTGCTTGGGATTGTTGACCAGACCACAGATCAGATCACCGGCGTCGTTGCGGCACTCAGCGGTATGACGATGGAAATATTTCGTCGAAATACCGCAGCCGAGCTTGCCATCCTCGGTGTAGCAGTCGTCATCATGCACATGCGGCTTGAAACTACAGTCGAGGATCTCAACGCGCGTCTCCGTCGGCGCACGCTCCTCAAGCGTACAGATCAATTCCTCATTATAACAATCCGCGTCATGGGTGTGCTCTTCATGACCGCAGTATGCGGGCGCCTGCATCGTCAGGCCAGGAAGCATCAGGACATAAGAAGTAGTGATAGCAACGACCAGCGCCATCGCGGTGAATGCCCGCAGCATGCGCATGCGGTTGCGGCGGCGGATCAGATATTGCTCAGCCCTTTGCAGAATATCTTCTCTCACTGTGCTTCAAGCCTCCCTTCTCTACTCTCTTGCGTGGTTGTGTATTGTCTGTGTGTAATACTCAGTTGATAAATCCGATCTTGTTCAGCGGCCATATCCTGAACAGCACCCGGCCCATGACCTGCTCGTCAGAAACCGGGCCGATGATGGCGCTGCGGCTGTCAGCTGATGTGGAGCGGTGATCCCCCATCACAAACAGCTTTCCGTCCGGTACCTGATAGGGCAGATCAATGGAGCAGTCGCCCATGGCCTTTTCGGACACGTACGGCTCGTCCAGTCTCTTGTTGTTGACATAGACATTGCCGCTTGAATCAATGTTGACCCATTCACCCGAGAAAGCGATCACGCGCTTCACCAGGATCTTGTTGTTGTAATAAAAGGCGATGATGTCGCCCCGTTCAAAGTCGTTGCCCTTGAGGATGGCCGCGATTTCGCCATCGCCGATGACCGGCGTCATAGATGAGCCGGATATCTGCAGAATCGGCATCACCAGCATGGCGATCAGGATGGCCACCGCTGCAACGACCAGCAGCGAGTAGATCGTACTGCGCAGCGCTTTTCCATAATTGCCGCGCCGCTTTTCATATTTCAGTTCTCTCTCAAGCTGCTCGACGGACGGCGTGGTGCCGTTCATCATTGCGTGACCTCCTTCCCACCTGCTTCGGCTGCCGCCAGGATCTCTGCTGCCCGGCGCTCCGCCTCCGCAATTTTTTCTGCGCACTCGCGCTCGCAATTCTCACGGTACTGGTCGATCGCCTGCTGAGCCGCCTGAAAAACGCCGTTCAGCTTCAGCGCCGCTTCCGCAATGGAGCCGCACTCCGCAAGCTCCAGCCGTCTGCTTTCAAGCTCCTCCTGTACGGAACGGAGCTGTTCCTGCAGCGCCAGATTTTCCTTGCCCTGCTCAATCAGCAGCTCCAGCAGCTCGGTTCTGCTGAGCTTACGCAGCTCCTTGTCCTTCATGCAGCGATCCTCCGGTTTCGTCATCAGATGCATTTGTCATGCATTTGTCATACATCACGATTCATCAATTTGTTGCGTCCCGCCGTTTATAAAGGGACAGCAAGAGACACATGGAGAGCTTCCACGTCATGTCAATTATGCCACTAAAACCGCCAATTGTCAATGCTTTCAACCACTTTCCCGAAAGACTTTTTAATGTTTTGCCATTTTGCATATTCATGCATAAATGTTACATTTATTCATCCTCGGCATGTCACCACAACGTAACCGAACTCTGGTCCGTTCTTTGCATTTTTGTTGTCTTTAACCAGACTATCGGTCTGTTTCTTTTCCCATACAAGGCAAAACAAGACGGCAGCCTGTCTCCAAGCTGCCGTCCTTTTCACGCTGCAATGCATAGAGTATTCATTGCGGCGTGGATGGCCATTCCGACCGTTTTGTTCACTGATCATCCCGACTCTCGGTCTGATTCTGTTTCATCTGCGCCTGACGATATGCGGTGCGGCGGCCAACCCGGCCCGTTGCTGCAGTCGTCGGGGATGACGGAGATGTCTGTTCCGGCTGTGCAGGACGCACCTGTTCCGTTACACGCGGTTCGCTGGACTGATCATTCTGCGGGAAGCGATTTCCAGCCGGATGACCGTAGTCCTGGCCAGCATAGGGCGTGTACTGAGCACCCTGAGGTCTGGTGTAACTTCCCATCTCCGATGCAGCCCGGCGATTTTGAAGCTGCGGTGCATTCGGAGCATACCCATTTGCGTTTCGCTGAGCCGCCTGATTGGGATACACACCCATGCGAGGCTGCGGCTGACCATTCGGCCCTGCCTGACGGGCATAGGGGCGCTCAGCGCTCCTGGCCGCCTGTGCACGGCGCTGGGCCGCACGCATGGCAATCCTGCGGCGCTTCTGCTGGTAACGTACGAAGGCGAATACACCCGCGCCGGCAATCAGCAGCAGTGCAATCACGACGATCCATACAAGCGCCGAACCGCCGTCAGAGGAATCGGACGCCGAAGGATAGGTCACATTGGCCACATTGGAGAAGGTCGGAGTTGGCGTCACGGTGTTGGTTGGCGCAGCAGTAGCATGCCAGCCGGGCAGCGGCTCCAGTGTCGGAAGCGCTGTGGGATTGATGGGTGCGACGGTCGCAATGGGGTTGAAGGGCTCATAGCTGACGTACACGCCGCTGTTGGGATCCTGCCACTGACTGACCGTCTGATCTTCCTGGGACACAAGACCGCCCGCTCCAGTGAAGCCCACATCGTCGCTGCTTGAGCCGCCCGGACTGTTGTTTGTCAAGCCCTGACGATACTCGTCGCTGCTCAGGAAGGCTTCCATTTCCGTGATGCTCATCTGGTAGAAGTAGTCGCCATGGATGTAACCGGCAGTTCCGCCGTAGTTGACATTGTACCAGGTTACGCCGTTGATGTTTTCGCTGCCCAGCACAAGGCAGAAGGCGTATCGCTTCAGCTCGCTGATGATACGCGCATCCTTGGAGGGCTCCTTGCGGAAATTGACAGAACCGGTATTCACATAGCCATAGCTGGAAAGGCCATTTACATCATAGGGCTTGTTGGTGTTCGCCGCCGTCGGCGTGGGACTGCTGAAATAGTTATTGAGATATGCATTCTGTTCCTCAGCGGTCATCATCCGAAGCAGATCGCTGCGGATATAACCCCACGCGCCGTTATACTGCACACTGTGCCAGACCACACCGTTTTCAGTCATCGTCTGGCCAGTCACAAACACGACGCTCCCCTGCGACAGGAACGCAGAGATGCTTCCATATTCGCTGGCATAGGTCCGCAGCGGTACATTGTCGCCGATGGCCACAGCGTAGCCCTGCATCTGCACCTGCGAAGGTGCATTGCTCACGAACTGGGTCGGGACAGGCGTAGCATTCTCTTCCTGCCAGGCGGAGATATAGTACTCCGCGTCCTCCTCGCTGATGCGGCGCAGATGGGCATCCAGCACATAGCCGTTCTGACCGGCCAGCGTGCTGACAATACTCCATGTCTGGCCCAGCGTATCTGTACGCTGATCCACAACATACACCAGCTGATTGGCCTCCATGCTGCTGATGATCGACATGTCGGATGCATAGATGCCAGTACGCAGCGCCGTGGTGCGGGATGTAAGCGCATAGCCGCTGTACACCTGCGGCGCGGGAGAAGGCGTCACAGGCTCGATGATCTCCACGAAGCTTTCCGTAGGTTCAGGGGTTGCAGTAGGAACAGGCGTTGCGCCGATGGAGACAGCGTACTGATCGCTCTCGGCCTGCGTCATGATGTTCAGGTACTCGCTCATCATATAGCCGCTGCGGTTATTGACGATAATCTCCGCCCAGCGCTCGTTCTTGCTGTTGTACGCCTCCTTGACCACGTAGACCTTATCGCCCTTATTGCAGCGTTTATAGATGGTATCCGCACCGCCGCTGGTAGACGGTTCGCTGCGGAAAGCCACGCTGTTCCTGTTCAGGGATGCATAGCGGCTGACAGGCTCACCCACCGGGATGGGCGTTTCCACAACCTTCTGCTCGAATACAAGAGTCACCTCTGCAGGACTTGCAACGCCCTCCGCAGACACATACACCTGAACAGACGTCGCGCTGGCCGCATCGAATGCTTCCGGCACGCGGGCAGCATCAGCCGCGATGGTATGATAGCGGCCAGGCTCAAGGGTAACGGTGAAGGGGCCGGCGATGATCTGGCCGCTGCGGTTCGTATAAGTAACCTTTACCTCCGCAGCCCTGGGAACCGGCCGATAGTAAAAGCCAAGCTCATCAGGCTCGAGTTTCTCGCCGTCCATGGTGATGCTGCCGTCCTCTCCGACCACGATTGTCAGGGTGTCAGCCATCATCAGCTCATAGCCATCCGGCAGATCAGTGGGATTGGCCTTGATGTGCCATGTGCCGGGTACCCGCTGCACTGTCTGGGCAGCAGCAATCTGCTTGCCCATGGTATCAAAGTAATGGATGGTTACATCAAAGGCAACGGGCTCCGCAGCCTTCTTGGCATAGTAGAACACCACGTCGGACTGATTTGCCGCACCGTTTCGTACAGTGACCTCTATCACAGCCTCCGTGCCGCTGAAAAGCTCGTATCCTGCGATTTCCGCAGCTTCCAAAGCATGCGTACCATCCTCCAGGGACAGGGTCTTCGAATCAGCAATTGCATTGCCCTTGTCGTCGCGATAATGCACACGGACAGTCGCCTTTTTAACCTCGGGCGGAGCCGTCTGCGGGAGATAGTAGTAGAAGCCCAGCTCGTCCGGAGCAATCTGCTCGCCATCCATGGCGATGCTTCCGTCTTCGCCCACCTCGATCGTCAGAGTATCTTCCATCATCAGCTCATAACCAGCCGGCAGATCCGCTGGCTTCGCTGTGATTGTATGCGTACCGGGCGCGAAATCATGGGTCTGGGCAGTCGCAATCGCATTGCCCATCGTATCGAAGTAGTTGATCGTCACGGGCACCGTCACAGGCGCAGGCGTACGGTAGGTAAACACAACAGGATTCGGACTGACGGTGCCGCCCTGATCAACATACACCGCCGCAGAAACCTCGCCCGTCAGCTCCAGACCAGCCGTCATGCTGCTTTCAGGCCACACAGTATGTTCCCCTGCTTCAAGCCTGACCGTCCGCTGCTCCAGCAGCTTGCCGTCATCCATCTGATAGATCACCGTCAGCTCACCTGTCACAGGTGCAACGTGCACATCCTTATACAGGAAGGTCACATTTGCCACATCCGTCGAGCCGTCGGCGTATACCGTCACTGTCGCGTATGCATCGCCGACCAGTTCAAGGCCATTCACCGCCGCGCTGTCAGGATACACCGTGTTCACACCCTCTGCCACACGAACGTCCTTTACATCAAGGCGCGTGCCGTTTTCGTGGTAGTAGTACACCGTGACGGTGCTTTCTGCGGGCGCTCGATCCTTGTAGATGAAGGACACGCTCGCCATGTCCGTCGAGCCGTCGGCGTATACCGTCACTGTCGCGTATGCATCGCCGACCAGTTCAAGGCCGTTCACCGCCGCGCTGTCAGGATACACCGTGTTCACGCCCTCTACCACACGAACGTCCTTCACGTCAAGGCGCGTGCCGTTTTCGTGGTAGTAGTACACCGTGACGGTGCTTTCTGCGGGTGCTCGATCCTTGTAGATGAAGGACACGCTCGCCATGTCTGTCGAGCCGTCGGCATATACCGTCACTGTCGCGTATGCGTCG
>JAFTWV010000021.1 GCA_017465155.1 Clostridia bacterium | reverse complement strand
GTGTATGAGCGCAGCGAATATGGTGGTTGCTCTCTTGTGCAACGGCTCGCCAAATTCATGTTTATCGCTTTCATTCTATCACGCAGAACAAGAAGCAGCAAGCCTTGGCGGGCTTGCTGTTTCGGTATTTGTTTGGTGTAAAGCGAAGGATAACTTCTTCCTTTCCAACACTCTTACTGCGGAAGCGGGCATTTTTCACTGTCAGCCAAGGTTGACGGCCGTGAAAAATGTAAGGAACGGTTTCGGCTGATGCCGAAACCGCCCCGCCCGCGCGGCAAAGCCCCGCGATACGATTACAGTCAGAGGGTCTGCGGGCCCTCCGACACCTCCCGCGGAGCTTTGTTGATAGTCTGGAGAGGGCTGCAGCGCTGTCACAGCGCCGCAGCCCTTTTCTGATGCAATCATGAGGTTTACAGGAAATCCTTGCGCATCGGCGCGAAGATGTCCAGCAGCACGCCCGCCTCCAGACAGACCGTGCCATGGGGCAGGCCGGAAGGCACCACAATGCTGTCGCCGGGGTTCAGCTCGACAGCCTCGCCCTCCACGCTGTAGGAAAAACGTCCTGACAGCACATAGCTGCACTGGGTGTGAGGATGCGTGTGCTCCGCACCGACAGCACCCGTTTCGAAAATGACCTCAACGGCCATCATCTCTTCATTATAAGCCTGAATGGCGCGCTTGACGCCGCCGCCCAGATCCTTCACAGGCTGCTGGGCATGAATGGAAACATGACCCTTCATGATGGGGTTCCTCCTTCAAAATCGGTTACTTCAGCGCAGACAGCGCAATACCGAGGGTAATCATCTCAAAGGGACGGTAGGCGACCACATCCGTCTGGCCCTCCTCGTCCTCCAGCAGGTTGAGCAGCTTGACCGTCATGGGCAGACGCAGCTTGCCGCGAGCGCCGTTCTGCTCGGACAGACGGATGATCAGCTGCTCGCCATCCTCAGAGAGCTTCAGGCTCTGCAGGTACAATCCGCAGTCGTTCAGCATGCCGCGCAGCATGGCAGGAACAGCCGCATCCGCCTTCGTCAGCGGTACATTGTACTCATAGGCCAGCTGATTGACCTTTGCCTGGATCGCATCGCCCGCGTGAGGCAGGATCACATAGCAGAAGTCGTGATGGCCCATGTCACTGGTCACATCAGGACGAATGGTAGCGCGCAGCAGCGACAGAGAAACCTCGTCGCCCTCCAGACCGACGCCATACTTGCCCTCGTTGATAACGGCCACGCCGGCGCCTGCTTCGGACATGTCAAACCACTTGTGATGGCAAACCTCGAAGCGGGCCTGCTGCCAGGTGGTGTTTTTGGTCAGGTCACGGCGAACATAGCCGGCGCTTGTATCACAGACCAGCTCACGGGTCAGGATATCCGGGCCGAAATTGACCTTGACCAGACGGTGCTTCTCGTGCCAATCGACGACGTGCTCCACCTCGATGGCACGACTGTCGGCAAACAGGCGGATGACCATCTTCCAGCTGCTCTTATCCGTGGCGAAGTCCACCGTGAACTCGGCAGACACATCATCATGAGCCGTCAGATGCGCTGCTGCCTTCACATCCAGGCTGTGCTCCACATCCTTGTAGTTAGGCAAAATATCCCACGCATCGTAGGTACCGGGATAATCGGCATACAGATGCATCTTGTTGAAGCCGCAGCCAGGCTTGATCCACTGACGATCCAGTTCCTTGTCCTCCAGAGACGCAAAGCTGCCGTCGGCGTTCATGCGCAGGCTGTAATAGGGCGTCTCGATCTGCAGACCGTTGCCGTCTGCCTGGCAGCGCAGCCAGTCTGCCTTTCCTTTCAGAGGCTCCGCGCCGCCTGCGGTCAGGCCCTCCAGCTTGGGCATCGCCCAATAGCCGCGCTTCCCATGACGCACCACGGGGCCGTCTGCATCCTCGATGAAGGCCAGTCCTTCGCGGGTAAAATTCAGGGAATTGAACCAGCGCTCACCGCCCTTGAAGAGACTGTTCAGCTTGCTGTCCGTCTCCGCATAATCGGCCATCGCATCCTCATATACGGGGTGAATGTGAGAACCGGGAAGGATGTCGTGGAACTGGTTGAGCAGGAGCTTCTTCCAGCAATCGCGCAGCGCATCGGAGGGATAGGCAGCACCGCACAGCGCGTCCAGCGCGCACAGCAGCTCCGCCTCACGCAGCTTGAACTCCAGCGTGCGGTTGGCCTTCTTGATGTCGCTCTTGGTGGTGAACGTGCCGCGGTGCATCTCCAGATACAGTTCGCCGTCCCACGTTTCCAGAGCCGGATTGTCCTTGAGATTCTTGTGCAGGAATTCCGCGCCGCCCGTCATCTCCACCTTGGGCATCACAGACACCTTGGGGAAGCGGCGCACCATCTCCAGCATTTCCTCGGTTGCGCCGGAGCCGCCGTCACCGTAGCCGAACATGCTCAGCGTCGCGCCGCCGGTTTCCTTGTCCTGATAGGCCTCCCAGTTCTCCTGAATCTGGCTGGGCATGTTCCAGGTGATGAAATGGGTGGGCGGCACACAGGCATACACTTCGCTGCCGTCGATGCCCTTCCACTTGAAATTATTGTGGGGGAAGCGGTTGGTGTCGTTCCAGGTGGACATCTTGTTGGACACGAAGTAGTCCACGCCGCTCTTCTTCATAATCTGCGGCAGGATCCAGCTGTTGCCGAAAACGTCCGGCAGCCACGCATTGTCCAGCGTTTTGCCAAAGGCACGGCGGAAGTAATGCTGACCATAAAGGAACTGGCGGGTCAGGCTCTCCGCAGAGGGGACGTTGCAGTCCGGCTCAACATACATGCTGCCCACGGGCTCAAACTGGCCGGAAGCGATCTTCTCCTTCAGCTCGGCAAACAGCTCCGGATAGTATTTTTCCAGCGTCTCGTAGGTATAGGCCTGCGTGTGCGTGTAGCGGAACTCGGGGTACTTGTCCATCAGGCGCAGCTGAATGAGGATGGTGCGGGCGTTCTTCTGCACGGCATGGATGCGCCGCCAGTAGTAGGCGATGTCCAGATGAGAGTGACCCACCAGCGCCACATCGCCGCTGCCCTTGAAATCGTCATTCTGGTAGATGCGTTCCTCAACATAGCGGGCCGCATCATCAATACCCTCCCAGGTGTCAAAGTCCACCAGATCCAGCGCGCGGCTCAGCTCCACAAACAGGAACTTGCGGTAGTCCTCATTGAAATACTCGCAGTGCGCAATGTCCATCAGCAGGATGTAGTCATACACCAGGGACTGCACATTATCGCGCACAGTCGCCAGATACGCGCCCTCGAATACCTGACGGCAGCCGCGCACGGCAAGGGTATCCGGATTGCGCTCGTCATCGGGCTTGGAGCGGTTGTAGGCCTCGATTTCAATGTCAAGCTCGTCAGAATTGATATAGGGATTGAGCAGGATGCGGTCGCGGTTGGGGTCGACGCCACCCACATACACGCCATTGACCTTCACGATCATCTCCGCCGCCGTCTTGAGCTGGAAGTAGATATCCTGTCCCTTCAGGGACGCGGGAATGGTGGCATGGCCGCGAATGAAGGCCGTGCCGTCCGGCGTGAAGTACAGGTCACCCTTATTCAGGGGACGCCATGCCTCATCGTCATACACATACTCGTTTTCAGCCACCTGCCGGGCGTCGCGGATCTCCAGCCCGGTGATCTCCAGCTTTTCGCGGTAGACGCCGCGCTGCAGCCATACGAAGCGCAGATCGGTCCATTCCTCGGGACGCATGCTTCGACGAACAACTTTTACATGTGCCATAGGTCATTTCCTCCTGTGTGCCTGCGTTCGCGGCTTACTTGTTGTCCTGGAAATAGGGCTTCCTGCGGATCGCGCGGATTTTCACCTGCTGGCCGAGATTTTTGAGGATCATCTGCTCCATCCAGCCGCAGCATCGGTCGAGGATGCCGCACTTGGAGCACTCGCCCCGGAAGATCAGCTCCACCGTCTCTCCCTCCTGCGAGACGAATTCCACCCAGCCTCCATCGCCCTGCAGGCGCGGACCAAGAACCTTTTCGATGTAGTCTTTCATTCCGTGCTCCTTTCTGCCGCATCGCAAAGAGGGATGCGGATCGTCACTGTATTTTTGTAATAGGAGATGGATTGCAGCAGGATATCGGCGCCTTCGCCGTAATGCAGTTTCAGACGGTGATACACATTGCTCAGGCCCACATGCTTTTGCAGCGCGGGATCCTCATGCATGATCCGTCTGGCATGCTCCACGTCAAAGCCGATGCCGTTGTCAACAACGGAGAGAAGCATTGCATCCTCCGTCCGCCGTCCCCGGACAGTGATGGTGGGGATTTCAATGAACGCCGTATTGTCGCCCAGCTGGAAGCCGTGTCGGATGGAGTTTTCCACCAGCGGCTGCAGGATGACCTTCGCCACCGGCTGCTGCAGCAGCTCATCAGGGATATCCGTGGCAAAGCAGATGTCCTGATGGAAACGATGGTTCATGATCGCAACATACGCCTGCACATGGGCTACCTCCCGGCTCAGGGGCAGCAGCTCCCCGCCGAAATTCAGGCCGATGCGCAGGAAATCCCCCAGCGCCTGTATCATCATCGATGCATTCTCGTTATGATGATTATATACCTCAAGATTGATATATTCAAGTGTGTTATAGAGAAAATGAGGGTTGATCTGTTCGGCAAAGAGGCGCATCTCGGCATTGTATTTTGCCTGACGCTCGTCCCGGATCTGGGTCATCTGCGCCTGAATGATATGGTACATTCTGTCCACAGAGCGGCTCAGCTCGCCGATTTCATCTCGCTGGGGCAACGCCATGTCGGAGCTGTACGTTCCGCCGCCGATGGCGCGAACGGCATGGTTGATCTGCCGCAGAGGCTTCGCCAGATAGATCGCGATGAACAGCGTCGCCAGCGTGATGATCACAATGGCCGACAACGCCAGCATCAGCAGCGTATTGCCGATGTCCGTCAGCGGCGCGATGAGGTCCGAATACTGCACCAGATGCACCAGATACAGATCCCTCTGATTGATCGGCTCCCGCAGTGCATACCAGTCGCCCAGCCGGACAGTCTTTCCATCCTCCTCCGACCACACTGCGACAGTCCTCGGCAGATCACAGGACTGGGCAAGCTGCCCGTTTTCACTGCCAGGGAGATAATTGAGGATCGTACCCTCCCCGTTCATCAGGTAGGTCACGCCCGTATCCTGATACAGCGCCAGCGTGTCGTTGATGTCGTCCACGTCAAGGAACAGGTACAGGATGGCGTCCGCGCTGGATGCATCGTCAGCAAAGTACAGGAGGGAGTTGCCTGCATAGAAGGTGAAAGGAACCGCCAGAGGCAGCACCCAGCCATCCGCGATGCTGGGGCTCTTCTGCAGCGGCAGCAGCGTGATCCGGCGGATCGCCGACTCGTCATACCCCAGCGTAAAGTCCGGCGTGTAGCCAAGGTTGAGGAACACGGGATAGTAAACCGCGCCGCTCTGAGTCGTGATAATTGCCGATCGCACCAGCGGATTGCAGCTGGACAGATCCGCCAGATGCTCCTGCAGGTCATTGTTCATCTGCCGGTCCAGACCATACTGATCCGCCCTGATCCGCATCAGCAGCATCCGGAAGTCCGACGTGCCGGTGCAGATGTTGATCATGCGCATGATGATGTTGTCAAGCGACTCGTCCATACCCTCCGCAGCACTGGTATTGGAGCTGATGCGGTACGCGATGGCATTGTTCAGGAAGTGGCTTTCCAGAAACAGATCCGACAGGATGAAAATCAGCAGGATTACCGCCAGGCCCACCGCAGCGGTTGAAAGCCATATTTTCAATGTGATCCGGCTGAGCATCATCGACACTGCGCTGCCGACCCGGTCTAAAATCTTCTTCATGTACCTTGATACTCCGACGGCGACGAGCCCGTCACATTCTTGAAGGCACGGGAGAAGGAGCGGTAGTCCTGATATCCCGCCGCCGCAGCAATCTCGCCGATGTTCAGCCTGCCCTCTGCCAGCAGCTGTCTGGCCAGATCAATGCGCACTGCCAGCAGATAGTCACGGAAGTTTTCGCCTGTTTTCTGCTTGAAATAAACGGTAAAGTAGCTTTCGCTCAGGTTTACATCTGCTGCAACATCCCTTGCCTTGATGTTGGCGCTGATGTTTTTGCGGATGAACGTTTTTGCCCGGGTGATGATGGGATCATTGGCGTCGCGGCTCTGGCGGTACTGCTCCGCCAGCATGCAGATGCGTTTCTCCATCCACCCGCACAGATCCTCCACCGTATGACATTGACGCACCTCCTCCGGATGCACCGGCATCATGGGCGTGAAGCCCGGGTGGCGCGAGAGGAACTGAATGCGCGCATTGTTCACCAGATGGATGCACATGCTGCGGACAAAGTCCGGCGGCGGCATGGGCACGAAGAACAGCTCGTTCAGGTACTTGCAGCAGAACTCGTGAATGACCGCTGTATCCGCCAGCTCCATCGCGCCGACCAGCGCCTCGCAGGAAACGGACTCCGGATCAAAGGGCGGCTCCTGGTGGCAGACCATGCTGTCATCGTAAAGATCGCCGGGCTGTTCATACAGATGGTAGGACAGTGCCCGCAAGGCGGATGTATATGCCTTGGCGGCAGACTCTGCACCCTGCACCAGCTTGCCCACGCTGGCATAGAAGCGCAGGCCGGTTTCCTCCTTCAGGGCTGCCAGCAGCGCCGTAACCGCATCCCTGACAGGCGCAAACCCGGCATCATCCCCGCCGATCATGGCGACCAGCATATCTCCTCCATGGATCCACACCTCATGGGAAACGCCGGCAAGCAGCGCCTGCAGCTTGCCCTGCGCCGCTGACAGGGAATCCACATCCACATTGACCGCCGTACACACCAGCACCCGGTAAGATCCATTGAGCCACTGCAGGCTGACCATCTCAATACGCCGATCAATTTCCTCCTGACTGTGCAGCTCGTTGAGGATAAGCTGATTGAGCAGAAACACCCGGGAGGAGCGGATCAGCATGGCGATGTTCGCATGATTGTCAGGCAGCTGCTTGTGGGCGGATATCTCCTGAAACTGCCGCGACAGCTCATCACGGAATTCCTGAATTTTCAGTGGCTTGAGGAAGTATGCACAGGCTCCGTATCGGATGGCCTTCTGCGCGAGAGAAAAATCATCGTATCCGCTCAATATAATGAAGCGCGTTTTCGATCCGTACTCCCCTGCCCGCCGGATGACCTCCAGCCCGTCCAGCCCCGGCATCTTGATGTCGATAACCGTCAGATCAGGCTTCATGGACAGGATCGTCGCCAGAGCCTCCTCACCATTGGTTGCCATGCCAATGACGCGCGCGTTGTACAGCTCCCACGGAATCGCCTCGACAAGACCGTTTCGGATGGTGGCTTCATCATCCGCAATCAGAACTGAATACGCTAATTTCTGCATGACGCACGCTCCGTTTCCCACAAATTCATAACCAACAAATACTGCTTTGCTGACATCATAATAGCATGAAAAGCAGGGGTTCGCAATGGAATTTGACACAGACCATGAAAAATGCCACATTGTGCATGAAAAATGTGGTTGAATATTTGCCAGATTCATAGGAAAATAGAATCACAAAGCCGCCTGAGTTTCAAAGCGGCGCAATACACAAGGAGGTTGTATCCCTATGAAGAAGCTGAGCTTCATCCTGGCCCTCATGATGGCCGCACTGTGCATCTTCAGCGCTGTGCCCGCCATGGCCGACGAGAAGACTGTCATCACCTACTGGACCAACGACCGCCACGACATGGAATATCTCAACAAGATGATTGAGAAGTTCAATGCCGAGAACACCGATAACATCGAGATTCAGATGACCGTCATCACCGACGAGTACGAGAATCAGATCCTGCTGGCTTACCAGGGCGGCACCGCTCCTGACATCGTGGGCCAGTCCGTTAACCTGAAGAACTTCACCGACTACGGCATGCTGGTCTCCCTGAGCGACTACATCGCCGCCGATGAAGAGTACCAGAAGGTTAACGAGCCCTACACTCACGCCTTCGAAGGCCTGAACGCCATAGGCGATGACATCTACTGGGTGTCCATCGGCATGCGCTCCGGCGTCCGTATCGAGTACAACAAGGCCCTGCTGGAGAAGAGCGGCTACACCGCGATCCCCGCTACGCTGGATGAGTACATCGAGATGGCCAAGACCATGACCGCCGCCGGCAATGGCGAGTACTACGGCATCGGCTTCACCTCCTCCTCTCCCTTCGAGCGTCAGCTGGAGATGATGGCCCAGGTTTCCGGCATCTACTACTACGACTACGTCAACGGCAAGTTCGACTTCTCCGGCTACAAGCCGATCCTGGAGAAGGGCCGCGAGCTGGTTGCCGCTGCTTATCCCGATCAGCAGGGCGTTGACAACATGCGCGCTCTGTTCCAGACCGGCAACTTCGCTCTGTGGGGCAACGCCTCTCAGGAAGCCGGCGTGTTCACCCAGCAGCTGCCCATCACCGAGTTCGAGTGGGGCGTGGCTCCCGTTCCCTCTCTGACTGGCGAGATCAAGGGCGCTCTGCAGACCACCCTGTCCAAGGGCTTCCTCATGATGTCCTCCTGCGAGAACAAGGACGCTGCCTGGAAGGTCATCAAGTTCTTCCAGTCTGAAGAGTTCATCAAGGGCTACCTGGAGAACGGCTACTGCCTGCCCATCACTTCCTACATGGACCAGCGCATCGACAAGACCAAGATCGGCCGCCTGGCTGACTTCTCCCTGCTCGAGTACGAGTCCGTGTATCCCGCCGTTCCCACCATCAACCTGATCGGCGACGACTACCGCACCACCCTTTGGAACGCCATCATGGGCTATGTTGAGATCGACGCCGCGATCGAAGACCTGAACACCCGTTACAATCAGGCTTACGACGAGGACATCCTGTCCGGCAGCGTGAAGCGTCTGGTGATCGCTGACTTCGATCCCCTGCACCCCGCCGCTGGCACCGCCACCTATCTGGACAAGTAATCAGCAACCACATGGTGGCTCCGTCGGTGTTCGCACCGGCGGAGCCATCGTTGGTCAGCTGAAGAAAGGCTGTCAAGGGTGGTGGGCGCCATCCCTGACAGCTTTTCTTCCTGAACGCTCATGCTGATTCCTGCATCGACCTGTACAGAGGAGGTTTTCCTGATGATCAAGGCAAAGCGCGCCCCGAAGAAGCGCGGCATGAAGGAAGGCGGCGGCATTGCGGCAACGCTGATGCTGGCCCCGTCCGTGATTTTCCTGGCCGTCTGCTCCTTCTACCCCTTCATGTGGATCTTCCGGTATATCTGCTACAATTACAACGGCTTCCGTGCCACCTATACCGGCGTGCGCAACTTCACCCGTATGCTCAGCGACACGACCTTCTGGAACAGCGTCGGCACCACGTTTGAATACGCTGCGCTCAAGCTGGTTTTCATCATCCCGCTGGCGCTGCTGATGGCGGTGCTGCTGAATCAGAAGCTGCGGGGCTCTTCCTTCTTCCGCGGCGTGTACTTCATGCCCACGGTCATCGCGACCTCCATCTCCGGCATGATCTTCACCTTCATTTTTGCCACCGGCAACGGCATCCTCAACGGCCTGCTGCAGAATCTGGGCCTTATCGGCAAGCCCATCGGATGGCTGACGGACCAGAAGGTCGTCATGTATGCAGTCACCATCCTGTCCGTCTGGGCAGGCTTCGGTAACTACATGCTGTACTTTGTCACCGGCATGACCAGCATCCCCGAGGACGTGTACGAGTCCGCCAAGATTGACGGCGCCAACGGCGTGCAGACCTTCTTCAAGATCACGCTGCCCATGCTCTCCCCGGTGCTCAAGGTTGTGCTGATGCTGGCCATTACCGGCGCGTTCAAGGATTACGAGGCCATCATGGTGCTCACCAACGGCGGCCCCGGCAACCGTTCAATGGTCATGTTCCTCTACATTTATAAGCTGATCTTTGCGACGCAGGCCGGTACGCAGGCCCAGATTGGCTACGGTGCTCTGCTGAGCCTTGTGGCGGCCGTCATCGTCGGCGCTGTGACGATCATTTACCAGCTTGTTTCCAAGAAGCTGGACGACGTAGTGTAAGGAGGCGGGAAAAATGGCAAAGAATGAATCGCGTGTCGTTTACTCGCCCCGTGAGAAGGCCATCCGTGCGATCCTGTGGGTCTTCCTGGCCTTCATGGCGCTCGTGACGATCTTCCCCGTGGTTTACGTTGTGCTGGGCTCCTTCAAGGAGAACGGCGAGCTGCTGGTCGGCGGCTCCAACATCTTCCCCAAGAAGTGGGTCATCCAGAACTACATTGACGCCTGGAGTCAGGCTAACTTCGCCGTCTATACGCGCAACAGCCTGTTCCTCTCCTTCGGCGTGATGATCCTGTCCCTGATCAACGCAACCATGGCGGGCTACGTCTTCTCGCGCAAGAAGTTCCCCGGCAAGGAGCTGCTCTACGGCATCTTCGTCGCCTTCATGTTCATCAACGTCGGCTCTGTTTCCCTGCGCCCGCTGTATGAGCTGGCCGTCAAGGTGAAGATGAATCAGTCCCTGTGGGCAGTTATCCTGTTCTCCGTGGGCGGCGGTCAGGCAACATACATCTTCCTGGCCCGCGGCTATGTCAACGGCGTGCCCAAGGAGCTGGACGAAGCGGCCAAGATCGACGGCTGCTCCTTCTTCCAGATTTACACCCGCATCATCGTTCCCATGCTCAAGCCGGTCATGGCGACTATCGCCATCCTTTCCTTCCGTCAGGGCTGGAACGAGTACATCCTGCCCATGGTCTTCACCATGACCAACAACAACCTGCGCCCCCTGACCGTGGGCGTCAACATGCTCAAGAATGCCGGCGACGGCACGGCTGCATGGAACATCATGTTTGCCGGTGCGACGATCGCCATCGTCCCCATCCTGATCGTGTTCTGCTGCTTCAGCCGCTACTTCATGAGCGGCCTGACCGCTGGCGCGGTGAAGGGCTGATCCCCCGGCTTCTGCGGCCCGCAGCATATTGTTGCGGGCCGTTGTCTTTTCGTGCTTGCATGACCGGCACAATTTCAGCCTTCCCGTTGAAATTCAGGGTATACATTCCCGTTCATATGTGCTAAGATGCTGTCAACAGATCCCCCTTGCCAGATTCATATTGTTCAGGAGGCTTCCAGCATGTATCGTCCCGAAGACATTCCGACATACCCTGATCTCGGCAGAGTATACCCCGGCGACTACTACGACGCGCTCCCCTTTGACGCATACATCAGCAGCACGCAGCCCCTTCCCTCCGGCGAAAAAGTCTTCGACAGCCGCAATTTCGGCGCTGTGCCGGATGACAAGCTGAATACGCAGGCCTTCCAGCAGGCCGCTGACGCCTGCCGCGACGCCGGCGGCGGCACCGTTCTGGTATCCGGCGGCAGCTATCGCATGGGCGGCGTACGCCTGTATTCCAACACCACGCTGTTCATCGCGCCGGACAGTGCTATCATTGCATCCCGCAACGTGGATGAGCTGCTGCGCCATTTCAGACCCGATGACCAGCAGCGCAATGACGAGGAGTCCAGCGGCGGTGCGTTCCTGTATGCGTGCGGCGAGGAAAACATCGTCATCACCGGCGGCGGACGCATCAGCGGCAGCGGCGAGTGGTTCGTGTACGAGCCCCGTAAGACGCCCGCCTTGGAGCCCTTTGACGTCACCATGCTCCCCACCCGCGAGGAGATTAAAGCACAGCAGATCAACACGGTGCCCGGCTCTGTGCGAACCTTCTACCGCGACCGGATCCGCTATGCCGAGGATAAGTACAACGAGGGCAAGCCCGTGCTTCGCCGTCCCAGCTTCATGGTCTGGCTCCTTCAGTGCAAAAACGTGCGGCTTGAAAACATCATCCTGCACAACGCCATGTGCTGGACGCTGCATGTGGACTGCTGTGACGATGTGACCATCCGCGATCTGGTCATCGACGACAACCGCCATGTGGCCAACACCGACGGCATCGACCTTTCCGGCTGCCGTCACGCGCTGGTGGAGCACTGCTTCGTTTCCTGCGCCGACGACGGCCTGTGTCTGAAAAATCCCGTTTCCACCCGGCGCACCATGGAGGATATTGTCATCCGCAACTGCACGGTGCTGACCGTCATGAACGCCTTCAAGCTCGGCACCGGCACCCGGTACGATGTGCGCGGCGTACTGGTGGAGAACTGCCATTTCTGCATGCCCGATATTTATCCCGGTACCGTCAGCGGCATCGCCGTGGAATCCTGCGACGGCTCCCATATCAGCGACGTCACTGTCCGCAACATCACCATGGACAAGGTGCTCTGCCCGGTGTACATCCTGCTGAACCAGCGCAATGAGACCCGCGAGCCCTACACCGCACAGATTGGCAAAAGCGCCTGGTGGGGTGGAAGCCTCTCCGGCGTAACCATCGAGAACATCCGGGCGACTGACGTGGAACTGCCCTCTATCATCACAGGTTTTGTAACCAGTCACCCCGACGGAACCCCTGTGCGGCGCGCTGTGAGCAATATTACCCTGCGCAATATCGACGTCATCTACCGTGACAACAAGGAAGTCATCCGTCTGCCGGAGACCTTCGATGAGTTCCTGGTGGAGTATCCCGAAAGCAACGCCCACGGCGACGTGGACGCCTGCGGCTTCTGGGTGCGCCACGCAGACCGTGTCCGGCTTGAAAACATTCACGTGACTCCCCGCAGCTGCAACACCCGTGAGGCCATCCGGCTGCTGGACGTTCAGGCTTAACCCCATCGCGGCGGCTTCATCGGCCCGCTGCCATCACAAGGCGAGACATCGCCCGGAAGGAACAGGTGGAATCTATGTGTAACTGGCATACCGACCGTCAGGGTTTCGTGACCCATTACATGGTCTCCGGCCCCCAGGTAACCGAATATACCAGCGACGTACGCGACAAGAACCAACTGCGATACGAAGCCTATCTTCGCTCGATCATCGCGACACACGCTCCCGTGGAGGACGCGCTGCATGCCATTTCAGGCGAAAACAGCCGTCTGGGGCTGCCGTGGCGCTTCTACGGCGGTCACGATGCAGCGTTTGTCAATCTGTCCGACTTCTATTCCCTGATGCGCCGCGTCCGCTTCGACGTTGCAACGGTCATCATCGCGCCCCGGGACATGCAGATTCAGGCGGTACTCTGGTCCTACGCTGCGGTGGATCTTTACTGCAACGGCACGCTGGCCGGCCGCATCGACGCGCCTGTCTACAAGCCCATCCACCGCGCTGCCGTCACGCTTCCGCTCAAGGCAGGGCGCAACGTGATCTACATGGCCTGTGAGACCCTCGGCGTGCGCGATACCCGCAGCGTTGTGAGCCTGCAGCTGCCCGATGCGGATGATCAGCTCCGCATCACGGTGCCGGACGAAGCCTGTGCAGCGCTTGCCGAGCCCGCCCTCGCACTGCTGGAAGGCGCAATGCTCCACAGCGATCGCCTGACGCTCCCCTGCCCCGCTCCTGCCGGATGCGAATATACCTATCACCGCAGCCATCACGATTTTGCCCTGGCCAAGCGGCCTGTGCACTGGATCAGCGCCGAGGGTATGACGGACATTCCGCTTCAGCCGGGCGAACCCATCGTTACGCTGCGCGTTCACGCCGGATCCGAAGCCCTGACCCGCCGCTTTGAGCGCACAGAGCAGATCCAGCCCAAGTATGTCACGCCCACACCTTCCTTTTCAGAGAACCTTGATATCATCTACAAGCGCATCGGCGATGTGGAGAGTCTCTCACGCGGCGAAAAGTTCGGCTTCCCTATTTCTCAGATGCTCGCCCGCAAGCATACCGGCGATACCAGCCGCGATGAACAGCGCCTGTTCGGCGAAATGCTGGATCTGATCGAATCCCGCGTGGACTGCTCCGACTTCCTCATGTGCGGTCTGACTCGCTATCTGCATCATCATCCGGTGGAGGGCGAGCTGAAGGAGCGCATCCGCTCCGTGCTGCTGGGCTACCGTTACTGGATGGATCAGGATGGATTTGACGGTATGTGCTTCTGGAGCGAAAACCACTGCCTGATGTTCTACGCCAGCGCCATGGCAGCAGGCGAGCTTTATCCGGATGATCACTTCGTGCTTGCCGGCATGTCCGGCCGGGAGCTGTACGCATGGGGCCGCGGCAAGGTCATCGACTGGCTGGACGATGTGGAAAAGTACGGCTTCGAGGAGTTCCTGTCCACAGTGTACATGTGCGTGACATTCGCAGCGCTGATCAACGTGATCGATTTTTCTGAGCCGGAGATTTCCTGCCGTGCCAGCAAGGTGACCGATCAGCTGCTTGAGATGCTGTCCCTGCACACGTACAAGAGCGGCATCGTTGCGCCGCAGGGCCGTGTATACCGCAGCGTGCTGTATCCCTTCGCCCAGGGCGCAATGGCGCTGATGAACCTGATTGATCCCCGGCTGCCCTATGAATACGGCGAGGGCTGGCTTGGATTCTATGCAACCAGCAAATACCGCATCCCGGATGGCCTGATCGACCTGATGGAAAAGGAGATCAGCACCACCTACACCACCGGCAACAGCCGCATTGTGCTGGAAAAGCATCCTGACTGGCTGCTGACCAGCGTCGTCTCACCCCGCGAAGACGCCTTTGAACGCTGGGAAAACGAGACCCTGCGGGAGGATGCCGATCCCTCGACCCACTCCTTCGTCAAGTCCTACAACGAGTGCTTCCACGGCACCACCTGCTTCGAGCCCGGAACCTGCGGCTATCAGCAGCACATGTGGCATGCCGCGTTGGACGGTGAAGCGGCGATCTTCGTCAATCACCCCGGCTCCACCTCCGAGGGCGGCGATATGCGCCCCGGCTACTGGCACGGCAACGGCGTGATGCCCGCGCTCCGTCAGCAGGGAAATATGCTGGGTATGATCTACCGCATCCCCGAGGCGTTCCCCATCCATTACATCCACCTGTACGCGCCCGAATGTCGTTTTGAGGAGATCCGCCGGGAAGACGGCTGGCTCTTCCTGCGCAAGGGCAGCGGCTATCTGGCTTTCTGGAGCAGCATTCCCATGGAATCCTGGAACGGCATGAACTTCAACTGCGAACAGCGCATGTACGGCGACGATATCGCCTGTCTGTGCATCTGCGGCGGCCGTGAGCACGCGGATATGCAAGCCTTCATTGATGCTTGCAAAGCCTGCGCGCCTGTATATGACGCAGGTGAACTGCATGCAGGCAGCCTGACGGTTCGCTACGAGCCCGGCTGCGACCGTACACAGTTCCTCTGATGCAGATACATACATAAAGAACCCGCTGGCCACACGGCCAGCGGGTTCTTTACGCTTCATGCACCCAACAAATCCGAATTTATCCGTTTGCTGCGTGAGCGATGCTTCTGCATTCCATGCACCGCATGCGTTCCTCCAAGCCGGTGCGGCTGCCGCTCAACTCACAAAGGAGCAATGCGGCGACTTTGCAGAGGATTGCTTCCGCTGCAAGCGGAAATTCAGGCAATCCTCTGCAACCGGAGCCGCTCCGCTTTGCAGCCGCGCGACCAACTCCCAAGAGGACGGAGGGGGGCCGGGGGGAAGCACTTTTTGCTCCCCCCCGGCGGCTTTGCGCCGCTTTCGACGCGCGAAAGCGGCTCCCTGCTGCATATCACTCCTGCATGGAAGAAAATGCATATCCACAAAAATAACTTCAGGATTTGTGGTGCTAATCTGTATTGTTTGTTGACTTTTGATTTGCCGCTTGGCATTCGTGCTGCTTCTTCTTTCTCAATCCTGAGAAAGAAGCAAAGAGGGCCAGAGGGG
>JAFTWV010000020.1 GCA_017465155.1 Clostridia bacterium | reverse complement strand
GTGCGCACAACA
The DNA here is from genome assembly GCA_017465155.1 of Clostridia bacterium. Taxonomy (GTDB): domain Bacteria; phylum Bacillota; class Clostridia; order Christensenellales; family Aristaeellaceae; genus UBA11524. The sequence continues at coordinate 7,471 of JAFTWV010000020.1, read as the reverse complement.
TGGGACTGTATGTGGGGCGGTTGAACTCTGTGGACATTACCGTGGATGGCAGTGTCACCGGTCAGACAGAGGAAGCGCTGCAGAAGCGCATCACCACCATTGCCCAGCGCGGCGGCTTTACAGTGGTCAACAACACTGCCGAAGCCCGTGCGGAGCAGGCAGCAGCCAGACGGCTGATCGTGGTGCTGGCTGGTGCAGGTGTGGTGTTCTTTGCCATCGCAGCGGCAATGATCACCGGAAGCGTCAGCAGGCAGATCCGCGCAGATCAACGAGGACTGGGAACTCTCCGGGCCGTTGGTGCAGATGACAAGGTTCTCTTTCACTGTTATCAGGGTCAGGTGATCCTGAGTGTCCTGCTTGCGATCCCGCTGGCTGCAATCGGTGTGAGCGCGATCTGCCTGGGAGGATTTGTGGAGTACCTGCATCCCGGCGCGATCGTGGTGAGCGTCCTGTGCGCTGCACTGCTGCTGGTCTGCTGCCTGATCAGTCTGCGGAGTCGCATCCGCAGCGTGCTGAAATGCAGCATTGTTGAGAATATCCGGGAGATGTAACGCCAATGAAACGCTTAACAATCAATCGCATTGCTTCAGCTTCTTTGCGGACAAACAAGAAATCATACATTGCACTGGTGGTCGGCATTTTCCTGTCCATCTTCTTTGTCAGCTGCATGGTGCTGGGCGTACATGGGCTTGTGATGGCAAATGAAGCCCGCCGTGACGCGCGTTTGGGCATGCAGGATGCCTTCTGGCTGGATTGTGAGGAAACCGACGAGGTGCTGATGGCAACCGGCCTGTACGATGCCATCGGCCATGTGACCATTCCAGCAGTGCATAACGACACTTCAACCTCGGTTGGTTATTATGATGATACCGCTGCCGCCTTCCTGCACCGCAACTTCATCGAAGGACGCATGCCGGAAAAGCCGGGTGAAATCGCCATTGAGGAAAGCGCTCTGGCACGCATGCGTCTGGACAATGTAGGTGTGGGTAATACGGTAACATTGAATCTCACCCCTGTGGAGGGTGCTGACGAAGTACGCGCCTTCACCATTGTGGGCATCATGGAAAACCAGAGTGCCAACATGAAGGGCTATTCCAGCTTCAGCGAGCTATACATGGAGTTCCCGGCCATACTTATCCACCCAAAGGAAGCGGAGTTTTCCACTGGGCGTCTGGTACAGCACAAGTTGGTTTCCTTTGCACCGGGCGTAACGGGTTATCAGGCGCTGACCTATTACACACGCACGGATGCGCAGGGAACACAAACATACGGAAATCTGCGGGTCTTCGACGGAAACGATAACCCAACCAACTGGCCGAGCGACCTGATCGCACCTAACCCGGCTGTGCTGCTCTACACGGTTTGCATCGGTGTGCTGGCTGGAACGCTGCTGCTGGCAACCTGTGTAGGGATCGCGGGGGCGATGGAGAGCCAGCTCTCCCGAAGGGTTTCGGAGATCGGCATGTTGCGGGCCGTAGGTGCAACGAAGAAGCAAATCCGGCGCATCTTCGGACGCGAGGCGTTGTTGTTGGCGCTGATCGTGTCACCGCTGGCGATGCTGGTAGGCTGCGGCGCAGCTTGGGCGCTGGAGCAGGTTGCTCCGACGCTGTTCCTGTTCCGCCCGTCTTGGTGGCTTCTGCTGCCGGTGCTGGTGTTGTCTATGCTGGTTATTCTGCTGTCCAGCTGGCTTCCACTCCGCCGCGCCAGCCAGATGATGCCCATGTCGGTCATGCGGGACACAGAAATGCTGCGTAGACTGAGGCGTGTCCGTCCGCGGAAGACCTTCCGTCCTGCGAAACTGGTAGCATGGCGGCAGCTGAGCATTCGCCCCGGACGGCAGATTGCCCCGGCATTGCTGATGGCGCTGCTGATGATCGTCGTCAGCACGACGGTGTATATCGTCCATGATGACGTCATCAGCGCTATGGCTGACCTGACGGAGCGGATCGGCTTTTCCCTCTGGACTCCGGGAACATACTATGGCACGTTTTATGACAAAACGCCCGGCCAGCAGCTGACGGCAGGAGATGTGGCCCAGCTTCGCAGCCTTTCCGGTGTGAAAAGAGTGGAGATGTCTGCCAGCATCCGCATCACGCAGGAACTGGGTGAGGATGTGCCGACATACTGGAAACCCGTCTATTATGAAACAACGAGCGGCGGGTACACCATCCAGCACAATCTCGGCAACGGACATCCGTACTTGCTGCCGGTGGAGGAGATTCCTGCAACCGTTTACGAGGATGCAGAGGACTACACGGCAATCCGCCAACATCTTGGTATCGATGGACATCTGAGCAACGCAATTGATCTGGAGATTGCCGTGGTTGATCCGGCATATCTGGAGCAGTTCGTCGTCAGCGGAGATATTGATATGGCGGCGATCAACGCAGGACAGGAGGTACTGGTCGTTGCACCGACGATTTATGCGTTCCTGTCACCGGACGGCGCAGTCAACTCCTACCGGGGCACCAATGACCGTTGGCTGCAAAACCGCCTGAGCAACCCGGAATACACCCTGCTGGCATCCATTGAGAATGATGCATATACCGCAGGTCAGCCGCTGACGCTGCACTATGTCCATTCCGATTCTGTCCAGACTCCGACGAACGGTTCTGTATCCGATTATTTATCCTGTTACCAGCAGATGGCGCACACAGAGGTTAACGTAACCGTGGGCGCGGTGCTTTCCGGCGGTTTTTCCGCGGGAGATTATGTGGTGATGGTGACTACCGAGCAGGGTCTTGCCGCCATGGGGCTACCCCTGCCCCGCGTATCCCACCTGAACATCTATACCCATGACCTGACGCTGGAGGAGGAAGCCGTACTGGAAAAGCAGATCACCTCCATTGCCATGCGCGGCGCGGATTACACCGTAAACAACAACATGGAAATGCTCCGTGAAAACGAGCGGGAGCGCTTGCTGGAGCTGTTGTTGATCAGCGGCGTATCTCTCATCCTGCTCACGGTCTGCATCGCGCAGATCACGGGCAGCGTCAGCCGCCGCATCCGGGCGGAGGTACGCATGATCGGTACCATCCGTGCCGTTGGCGCAGATGAGCGCGTCATCTTCCGCATCTACGGCGGCCAGGTCGCCATGAGCGTTGCTATCGGCGCGGCGTTCGGGCTGGCGTTGTACTGGGCGCTGATCCGCCGGATCCCATACATTGGTATGACCTATGGCTCTGCCAACTGGTTCACCCTCGGCGCGCAGTTGCTCTTTGCTGCCGCGACCCTTCTGGCGAGCCTTGCCATCCTCCGCCTGCGCGTCCGTGACGTGACCCGTCACTCGATTGTTGAAAACATCCGGGAGTTGTGATTTTGATGAAAAGAATAGCTTTGCTGTGCATGACAGCCTTGTTCCTTATACCCATTTTCGCTTTCGCAGAAGGCAGCATCGCATTGAATGAAACCGCTGTATTCGGAGATATGTCCTGTTCCTGGGCGCAGGGATATGAACCACGCATTTCGGGCAGCACTCTGATTGTGCTTGCTCCCTTGGATGTTGATGGCATTTCCGGTTCAGTGAAGGTTGAACTGTTTGCTGATGACGCAGCAATTTCACCGCTGAAGACACAAGGGGTATACACAACTGCCTATCGAAGCGAAGGCGGTGCTTACAATGCGACGCTCAAAGCTAATCTGGTCAAAGGTCGCATGAACGGTGATTACCCCTGCACGCTGGTTTTTACGGCAAAAGATAGCGAGGGGAAAACCGTTCGGGGCGAACATCGTTTTGTGCTGCACATCCGTGATGGACGTAAGCCTGATGAAACCATCCGCCCGGTGATCTCTGATGTGGATGCTACCTTTCAGGTGGGCGAGGACAGCACATTGACAGCCGTTCTCACAAATCCCAGTCAATATGCTGATCTGACCGGCATGACGCTCCGTGTGACTGACGCTTCTGGCGACATTCTTCCAGCTGGTACGGATGTGGTCCTCCTTCCTGATATGACAGCGGGTACTGCCCAAAAGATCTCTGTTCCACTGAAGGTGAAGCCCAACGCCTCGATATCGCTGCATACGCTGAAATTCGATTTGAGCTGGACAGCCCTGGATGCAGCAGGAACATGGTCGGAGAGTTTCACACTGCCTGTCAATCAGGAAGTTCGTCTGGAGCAGGGCGGCGTGCAGCTGGCTACTACGATCCTGCAGGGGGAAATGGCGACGCTGACGGTTCCGGTGATGAATATGGGCCGTGCTGACCTCAGCAATATCATGGCGACGCTGACCCTGCCAGGGATCACCGAGCGGCAAAGCGTCCTTGTGGGAACGCTGGCTCCGGGTGAAACCAAGTCCGCCAAGCTGACCTTCATTCCCGGAACGGACGATCTTGGACTTCATCAGGGAACCCTGACGATTACCGGTGAAGATGCGTATGGGAATACGACTTCGATGACTGTGCAAGTTGAAACCACTGTCGAGGAACCGGTTGTGGTTGCTGCCAGTTCTGAGGGTAGTCAGGAAGATGAGACGCAGACGTTTCCGTGGTTGGTAATTGCATTGAGTGCGGGCTGCGGTGTGCTGCTGCTGATCTGCATCATTCAAGGGGCTGTGCTGCGTAAGAAGATCAGGAAGCTGGAAGAGGATCGACTGTGAAGCATCACGAAAGATCGGCATACGGTTCTGACTTCATCTTCTCACTTCCCGGTTTGGTTTGTTGTGCCTTGGTAAGTTGCAGCTGCGCCCGGATAGATTCCCTCTGCCTCGGCTCCTTGCCAGCCTTGATGACCGTATCTACACAGTACCGAATGCGGTCAATCAGGTCGGGATCAACGTTCTGTGCCACGAGTGACGCGCGAAGCTGAGCCTGTTCATCAAGTAGCTGCTGCAATTCATCGACGATGCGATCATGATCTGCGACCTTGATGCCATTGGCATTCATGTACCGCACAGCCTTTGCAAAGTCGTTCAGCTCCTGCTGGTGCTTTTCAGCGTACTGTTTCCGAATGAAGCCCATGCCGCGCTTGCTCTTGTCAGAGATCGGCTTGAACCGCTGGAATGTCTCCAGATGTTTAAGTGCAGTTTGTTTCTTCCGAATAGCCTTGCCCACGCCGTTAAGCTGGGTGAGGCTATTTTTCTGTTCACCCACGAATGCCTCAAAATCTGCCAGCGTCCGAATGCCGGCTTGATCCATAAAGAATTGCACCTGCGCAGCAAATTTCAGATCGTTGATACCGGCAGTCTGCTTTGCGGTTTTGCCCCAGTCTGCCCGCCCAGCTCTGCGTAGATTCTGGAACACCTGGATGTACTCCATCACCGACGGCTGATAGGGCTCCGGCTTCATGATTTCTGCCGTCTTGCGGATGGCCTCTGCCAGCCACTTTTTCAGAGATGCCAGCCGAGTTTTCAGCGCCTGCAGCACACGGTTGAACTGTTTGATTTCCTCGTTGTACTGACCGATTTCTGTGCGGATGCCCTGCTGCTCCAGATAAGTGACAACCGGCCCCATGTGGACGGTGGGAACCAGATCAACGCCCTGCCGCTCGTAAGAGCGAAGGTCAAGCCGAACATCTTCTCCGGCACGTTCCAGATAGCGGTTGGTTGTGTCGGCCCACGCGGTACGCCAACGCTCGCAGTTGCTGGGATCATCCCAATCGGTTGTGCGTACCGTGTAGGATTTGTAGTCGCCGCTGGGAAGTTTAATTCGTTTGCCGTTTTCATCAAGCACGTAGACACGTTTGCCCTTGGGAAGCCACTTACCGTGCTCGTCCAGTGCACGCATTGTCAGCATCACGTGGACGTGCGGATTACCGTCGCCTTTGTCATGAATGGCATAGTCGGCGATCATACCCCGCGAAACGAATTGCTCCATGCAGTATTCGCGTACAAGTGACTCGTATTGATCGGCGGGCAGCTCTCTCGGCAGCGCCATGATGATACCACGCGCCAGTTGTGCGTTCCATTGCTTTTCGGATGCTTCGACGGCATTCCACAGCGTCTGCCGGTCGGTATATTCCTGCGGCGCGTTGGGCGGCAGCAGGATGCCCTTCGCCACGATTTCTTTTTCCTTGTAGCAGAAATTCTTCGTCCGCTGGTCGTACTCGCTGAACAGCTTTTCAGCAGACATATATGCAGCGCCCGCTACAGCAGACTGCCCCTTGCTGCGCTGGCGAATGGACACATCAAAATGAGGACACGCCACGGTCGTCACCCCACTTTCTCCGGGTAGCCAGCTTGCTGGCGCAGGGGCCGCGCCCCTGTTGATTTTGTTCCGCAGAACAAAATCTCAGAGCGACGACCTCTGTTCGGAGCGTGCCTCGCAGAGCGCAACACCACGAGAAATGTGGATAGTTGCGACCTGTAACCAGGTACAATTCAAGTTTCTGCATCGGATTCTGTGTCCTCCGCGGTCTGAATCACGGCCTGTGCGGCCTCGTTGATCAGCGTCTTTTCCATCATCCGAACAGCCCCGGTATTGAATGCCGTTTGCAGCAGCTGGTACACCTGATCGTCACTCAGAAGCAGCGGACGCTGAATGAAATGCTCCAGCATACCGCCGCGGGTAAAGATACGGCGGTTGCGGCGATTGCGTTCGAGCTGCTTGGCTTCGTGCTTCTTGATTTTCTTCTGATGCTCCAGCCGGGTGATCTCTTTCTCAGTCCGCTGGATTTTCTGTTCAATGGTTTTGTTATTCATCATCAATTCTCCAATCTAAAAGGGCGGCAGGGAGCATGTCCCTGCCGCGTGGTCGTATAGGATTATGAGTGGCGGTTATTCGGCAGTTGCCCGTTGTGCTTTGCGATCATCAATCAGCTTTTGTAATCGCTGTCGGTTGGCCGGGTAGTTGAACAGATACATAAGGAAATTCCGCACATCTTCATTCGTCAGGACTTCCGGCTCCAGCAGGAACTCCTCCAGCATCTGAGCGCGGGTTGTCAGTCGGTTCTCGTAGGCTTGCTTTTCCAGCTCACGGCGCTTTTCTTTCAGCTGCCTGCGCTGTTCTTCGGCTTTGCGCAGCTTGGCTTCGTTGCGCTCAATGTCGCGCTGAAGCCGCTGCTCGGCGGTCATTTTGGTTTCGTTGTTCATGGTCATAAACAGATCCTTTCAAGTCAATAGAATAGCGGCCTGTGATCACTCACAAGCCGCATCTGAGTATTATGCAGTTCCTTGTTCCTTGCTGGAAGCTCTGCGTTCTGCCATATCTCGCTTTTTAGTTTCCAGTCGGCATGCTTCACAGCAGTATTTCACATCAACTCTGGTGGTCGTGAATGTCTTTCCGCAGCCAGCGCAGGCAATCTCCCGACTTCTTTCTTTTGCTGCTTCCTGTCGGTAGTATTTTGCCCGGCAGTTGCGGCCACAGAACATTGCAGCGGTGGTCTTTGCACCAAATGTTTTACCGCAGCATTTGCAGGTGATCTGGAACAGCTGTACAACGGCATGTTCGCCAGCCTTGATCTTTTGATAGCGCTCCCGGCTCTTTACACGGTGACGGTGAAGCTGTTCCTCGCGCTTGATCTCTTCCGGGGTC
>JAFTWV010000019.1 GCA_017465155.1 Clostridia bacterium | reverse complement strand
CTGTTGACATTTGATCTGTATTCCGATATCCTGTTCTTGGAGCATAGTTCGACTTCCTTTTTGTTGTCTCAGCAACTTCAATTAGAAGTCCTCTATGCTCTTTTTGCAACCCTTTTTCCCTAACTTTCCGTGAAGAATCACTTTTTTTGTGTCTCTTCAGCGATTTGCCTGCTGCGTTCTTCATCTCGTCGTTCACAGCATACCCTCCTTTCAAGGAGGGATGCCTATGTTTCCGCTGTCAGCGCTTTTTCAGGAGTGCCTGTTTTTTCTCGGCTACATCACCGGGAAATCCGAGTTTCCCAAGCAGCTGCCGCGGGCGGAGGAGGAGGCGCTCATCGTCCGCATGGCGGAGGGCGACGACAACGCCCGGCAAACACTCATTACCCACAACCTGCGCCTCGTCAGTCACATCGCCCGGAAGTACACCGTTCCTGGCTATGGACCGGACGATCTGATCTCCATTGGTGTGATCGGGCTGGTCAAGGCAGTCAACAGCTACAAGCCGCAGTCCGGTACTGCACTGGGAACCTATGCCGCACGGTGCATTGAAAATGAGATTCTCATGACCCTGCGCGCCAGCCGGAAATACCGCGGGGACGTATTCCTGCAGGATTCCGTCGGCACGGACGGCGAGGGGAATGACATCACCTACATGGACATTCTTGGCACAGACCCGGAGGATCTGGAAAACGCTGTCATTCGCCGTGTAACACTGGATAAGGTGCAGAGCGTGCTGTCAGGACTTCCAGCCCGGGAGCGTCTGGTGCTGGAGCTGCGTTACGGGCTCACAGACGGTCGTCAGCACCCCCAGCACGAGATCGCAAAGCTCCTGGGCATCAGCCGCAGCTATGTCTCCCGGGTGGAGAAAAAGGCAGTCACCCTGCTGCGGGCGGCAATCGGAGAGGATGGCCGCTGATATGCAAAGCCCCGGCGGACGCAGCGATACGTCTGCCGGGGCAGGGGATCAGTTAAGCAGCCAGTCGTTGGCGTCGGGGTAGGTGTAGCTGACGTTGTTCTCCTTGCACCACTGCGCAGCGTAGGAGCTGCGGGGAACGGTGACACACAAGGCGTTACAACCTTCGAAAATATCCTTGCCCATAAACGTCACGCTGTCCGGAATAATAACGGACGTCAGATTCTTGCAGCCGGAAAACACCTTGTCACCGATGGTTGTCACACCGTTGGGAAGCTCGATGGTCGTCAACCCTTTGCAGATGGAGAATGCGTAGTCCTCAATGACCGTCACGCTGTCCGGAACGATGATGGTGTCCAGCGCATCACAGCCGGCGATCATCGTCCGCCCGATGGTCGTCAGCCCCTTCGGGAATGTAATGCTGCGCAGCTCGTCGCACCAGTTAAACAGATAATCCCCCAGCGACGTCACACTGTCCGGGATCACGATGCTGTTAAGAGACCCACAGCTGTTGAAGGCATAATCCCCGATGGTCTCAACGCTGTGCGGAATCGTGAGGCCGGTCAGCCCACTGCAGCCATTGAATGCATAATCCCTGATGGTCGTCACACTGTCCGGAATCGTAACGCTGAGCAGGGTCTCACTGAAAGCACAGCCCCCGATAACGCGGATCCCCTGTGGAATAGCATAGTGCTTCATACGAAGGCCCTCTGGACAACAAATGAGTGCCTTCTCTGTCTTGTCGAAGAGTACGCCGTCGATGGTTGCAAGCATCGGATGATCTGGGGATACCATGATGCTGCTTAACAGAGGGCAATTGAAAAACGGGTTTTCACCGATGTACAGCATGCTGTCCGGGATGCTGACGCTGGTCAGGGACTCGCAGCTGGTAAACGCACGATTCCCGAGCGCTATCACGCTTTCCGGAATGGTTACGCTGGTTAATGCACGGCAGCAGAAAAACGCTTTGTCTCCAATGGAAACCACGCTGTCCGGAATCACCACGTCAGTGAGCGCGTCACAGGTGCTGAATGCATCACTGCCGATGGTCATCACGCTGTCCGGGATGCTGACACTGACCAGCGACTTACAGTAGTAAAACGCAGCGTTCCCGATGCCGCGGGTTCCCTCCGGAATCTGATAGCTTTCTGCCGAAAGACCGCAGGGATAGCAGATCAGTATCTTATCCGCCTTGTCAAAGAGCGCTCCACCAATCACCTCCAGCGCTGGATGATCAGGCGTCACAGTGATCGTTTTCAGCCGTGAGCAAGCCTCGAACGGGTTATCCTGTACAAGCGCTGCGCTTTCAGGAATGCTAACGCTGCTCATGCTGCGGCAGGAAGCGAACGCAGCGTTTCCGATGGATATGACACCCTCCGGAATCACGGCGCTGGTCATCGTTCCGCTTCTGAACGCCTTGTCACCGATGGACGTCACAGCATAGCCATCTATCGCTGCCGGAATGATCAGATTTTTCGCGCTGCCGGTATAATCCGTGATTTCCGCTGTCCCATCCGGCAGCAGCACATACGCATAATCCCCGGAAACATACTCTGCCGGCTCCCCTTCCGCCATTGCGCAGGAAGCTGCCATCATCGTCAGAATCAGCACAATCATCCATAATTTTTTCATTCGACTACTCCTTTGCCGACAGAAATTACGGCACAGCCGCATGATGGTTGGCGGCCACCCTCTCTTTCAGCCGACGCTGACAACTCCCCAGCGTGAGAGCCTTTGGGCACACAGTGCCAAGCCACACGCTGTTTTGGTGCAGCGGCACACTGCTTAGCGCTTGATGTCATAGTTCATGTTGGCGAGGTTCTTGATGGTCTTGACGTCGTCGGTGATGTTGGCGTCGCCGTGAATGGTGTGCTTGATGACCGAGGAGGCCACAGCAAAGTTGATCATATCCATGGGCTTGTAATTATGGATCATCGCATAGATGAGGCCGGAAGCAAAGGCGTCGCCGCCGCCCACGCGGTCAAGGATATTGAACGTGAACAGCTTCGACTCAAAGGTATGGCCCTCGTACCACATGAAGGCCTTCAGGCTGTTTTCCGAGCCGGAGTGGGCGTAGCGCACATGGCGGGCGATGCACTTGAGATTAGGATAGCGCTCGACGAACTTCTGGAATATGTCGTCCTGCTGCTCATAGGAAGGATGCAGCGGTACACCATCCTTCCAGTCGCCCTTGGAGTGATCGCTTTCGTCCTTCCACAGGTGGTAGGGCTCAATGCCCAGCAGGATATTGACATAGGGCAGGCATCGGGTACAGAATTCGCGGGCCTCCTCCCACGTCCATAACGTAGAGCGGAAGTTGCCGTCAAAGGAGACCGTCATACCCTTTTCGTGGGCAACCTTGAGCATATCCAGCACCAGCTGCGCGCAGTTGGGCGCCAGCGCCGGGGTAATGCCCGACAGATGCAGCCAGTCGAAACCCTCCAGCAGCGCGTCAAGGTCAACGCCCGAGAAGTCATATTCCGTCAGCGCGGAGTGCTTGCGGTCGTAGATGACCTTGGATGGACGAATGCCGTAGCCCGTTTCAAGGTAGTAGGTACCCAGACGGTGGGAGGGCGTTTCCTCCGGCGTGGAGAGAATCATGGGCGTGCAGTGCACATCATTGGAGCGCAGCGAACGCACCGCCGACTTGCCCAGCGAGTTATTCGGCACGACGGAAAAGAACGTACTGTCCACGCCCAGATTGGCCAGCGCCAGCGCAATGTTTGCTTCCGATCCGCCATACGACAGCTCAAAGTTTGACGCCATCCGGATCTTCTCGTAGTTCGGCGGGGTCAGACGAAGCATGATTTCGCCCATGGTAATGAACTTCTTCTGGTCAGGCTTATCCGAGAGCAGCGGATTGTGATGGATCATATAACGAACCTTCTTTCGCGTATAATGATGTGCAAAACGGGACATGAATGCACCTTTATTATACCATACATCGTTTCTCCGCGCAATGGGCAAACAGCAGGGGAGCTCCATCCGGCGCAGCACCCTTGGGCCTCCCGCCGCCGCGCTGCCATACCGTCTCAAGGGAGCGCAGGCCAAAAGGAATCCCCCCGGAATCCATAAGATTCCGGAGGGATACTGGTATTGAAATCACGGGGACATGGCGGTGCACAGGATTGTTATCGCTCTCAGCGTACATTGGGTCGGAAAGGATGAAGCCCTGCAAGATGCTTACGGCGTCAGGCCGAACACGTCCATCAGTGTTTCAGGCGTATGAAGCTCCAGGGAAACCTGGTTGGGCAGGCAGATCACCATATTGTACAGCACACGGCTGGTCATATTCTCCAGAGAGACAACGCCCTGCTCCACGCAGTCCTGATTGTCACAGGAGGAATGCTCCATCCACATGCTGGTGGGTGTGATATGAACGGTATTGAAGGTTGTCTCGTCCTGACGGATGGTGAAGGTACCCTCGCCAGTCAGCGGAAGAGGCTCGTAGATATTGCCCTGTACCGTGATGATCAGATACGCTTCAACCTTGGGCACCTCGGTGGGCTGAGCGTCTGCTGACGGCTGCACAGAAGGCGCTTCCGTTGTCCCGGGCGTCTCGGTGGGCTGAGCGTCTGCTGACGGCTGTGCAGAAGGAGCTTCCGTCACCCGGGGCTCCTCCGTGACCGCTTCGCTCACGGTCACCGCAGGCGCATCGGCTTCAATGGTCCGGCTCTGCGGCAGCTTCACGGCAATGACTGCAATCAGCACAATGACTGCCAGAAGGATACCAACCACAAGCAAATTGCGTTTCTTCATCTGATATATACATCCTTTCTGAAGGTTGAATACCACAACTTTGTATCATACTGTACGCGCACACCAACGTCAAGAGGGGAAATAAAAAAACCGCCGACAATTGTTGTCAACGGTAAAAACATGCTGATGATGCTGTTTTCGGTGGCTGTTTTTGCTTGTCAATGTCAGCGATGCAGCGGGGAAAGGAAGCCTTTCAGCTCCCTTTCCCCGGCCGCACAGGGACGCGCCTTCATGGGCGTCCCATGGGGATTCTTACTTGCCGAAAGCAGCGTTCAGAGCAGTACCGATGGCCTGGCAGTCAACAGTAGCGCCAGCAACCACGTCCACGCCGGCATCCTGAGCGGTCACGATAGCGGTGACGTACTCATTCATCTGATCGGCAGTCATGAACAGGTTCTCAGCGCCGCCGGTCACCTCGATCTTGGTCAGGTTGCCGCCTTCGATGGTGAAGCTGACCTCGATGGTGCCGTGCAGGTTCTCAGCAGAGCCGACGTACACGCCGTCAGCAGCGCCGCTCCAGACGGGACCGGCAACAGCCTCTTCGACAGTCTCGAACACGGAGACGCCGCCGAAGGCAGTCTGCGCAGCAGTACGGCCGGACAGCATGGCCTCAGAGAGGAACACGCCGTTCTGGTACAGGTTGGACACGTAGGAGCCCAGCTGGCCAGCCTCGTACAGGCCGGGGATGGGATTCTCGTTCCAGTCCAGGACGCGGCCAGCGGTGTCACGCTTGGCGCCGCCGGTGGTGGCAACCAGAGTGGGAGTGATGGAGACAGCGTAGTAGGGAGCGGTCTCGATCTTGGCCATCTTGGCGGGGTCACGGCCGAACTCGGCGTCAACACCGGCCTCACAGGCAGCGTTCCACTTTTCGATGGTAGCCTTCAGAACTTCGGGATCGCGGCCGATCTTCTCAGCCAGCTCTTCGATGGTGTCAGCCTTGATGATCCAGCCCTTTTCGATCTCAGCCAGGTTGTCAGAGGTCCACATGTAGCCCTCGGTGGTGGTGGGCCAGGACAGCCACTGGGAAGCGATGGAGCCGGCAGCGCGGGTGGTCTCGTCGAAGATCAGGTCGACGGGCAGAGCGCGCTCATGGGGCAGGTCAACATAGCGGCCGTACTCCATGTACTTCATGTGCTGACGATGGTAGCCATAGGCCTCGTTGTAGAAACGGGTGCCTTCAGCGGAGATCTCGATCCAGCTGTTGCCGGCCATGGTAAAGTTACGCATGAAGGTCGCCTCGTACTCGGGAACCTTGATGCCCAGCCAGAAGCCGCCAGACTGGGTCTGGTTGTTCATGTGCCAGATCTTCGCGCCAGCTTCCATCAGCATCTTGATGCCGTCGCCGGTGTTGCCGGGGGTGCCGGCGGTGTAGACGGTATCCATGCCGTGGAAGTCACGCTGCATTTCCAGATTGTTCTCGAAGCCGCCGCAAGCCAGCAGGACGCCCTTCTCGGACTTGATGGCGATCTCGGTGCCGTCAGCCTGACGGGCCACAACGCCGAACACTTCCTTGGTCACAGGATCCTGAACCAGGGACACAGCGGGGGTCTCGTACAGAACCTCGATGCCGCGGACAGCAGCAGCCTTGTCGAAGCAGTGCCACACGCCGCCGTTCTCGAATGTAGAGCCGATCTGACGCAGGTGAGCAGAGCAGCCGTCGAAGACAGAACCTTCGAAGCTGCTGAACTCAACGACCATGGAACCCCACTTCAGGGGGCCGCCGCCAACATAGCCAGCCTCGTAGCCGGCGGAAGCAGCAACAGACTGAATCCAGGGCAGCTGATCAGCAAAGCCCTGGCACAGCCAGTCCATGTACTCCTCGGGGATGTCGTTGGGCTCGTTGCAGTTGGTCAGGTAGGTCTTCAGGGTGCTGACCGCCTCCTGAGCGGGCACCAGGAAGGTCTGACCAGAAGCGATGGAGTTGCCGCCAGCCAGGGAGCGGGGCATCTTCTCCAGCACCAGCACTTCGGCCTCGGGATCGATGTCGTGCGCCTCAACAGCAGCAGCGGCACCAGCCAGACCGTAACCAACGATCAGGAAATCAACTTCGCGATCCCACTTGGCGATCTCGCCAGGGGTCTTCACCCAGTCTTCCTCAGCGATGGCGCTGGGCACGAGGCACAGCAGCATGGAGAGGGCCAGGATCAGAGAGAGAAGCTTCTTCATAGTGGATTCTCCTCCTTAATTTGCCATATCTATGACAAGCAAATCACAGACAGAGTTATTATAGCATACAAGACGGAGGGAAGCAATGCATATTCTGGATCTTTGCAGCAATTTTGCTGACTCTTCCCGGGCGCCCGGGCACAGTCATGCAGGAAAGCCCTTGAGCGGCTGCAAACACGCGCGGTGTTTTGTCAAGCGCGGATGGTGACCTTCGTTCCCCACGGGATGCCATCCGTATCGGACGTGAAGCAGCGCGGAAGAGAGAGGGTTTTCGGCGCATCCACACAGGCAAAGAGGTTCTGGCTGAAACGGGTCACAGGCTTGCCGCCGATGCTGGCGGGCAGCGCTACGTGCTCCTCGTCACCCTCGTATTCCTCGATGAACAGCGTACCATCCTTCTGCGGAATGGCGCCGTAGTTGCCTACGATCACCGTCTCATCCTGCCAGTACACGCCATAGCCCAGACGAAGGGCCCGGCGCTGGAGAGCAAAATGCTCCGGCAGGCGCAGGTCTGTCAGTCGCGGGCAGCCCGTCAGCGCCGCCGTGCCAATCTCCGTCAGGGACTGCGGCAGCTTGAGCGTCTGAAGGCCGCTGCAGCCTGTAAATGCATGGGGATGGATGCGCTCCAGCCCCTCGGGCAGCGTCACCTCCGTCAGGCTGGCGCAGCCAATGAAGCAATCCTGCGGAATCACCTTCACCCGAGCTGGGATATGCACCTCCCGCAAGGCCGTACAGCCATTGAACGCGCCATCCTCAATCACCATGACCGTATCGGGCAGCAGCGCCGACTGAAGCGCATGGCAGTTGGCAAAGCTGCGGAATCCCACAGACTCCAGCGCTGCAGGGAACTCGACCCGTTCCAGCGCCGTACAGCCCTCGAAGGCCCCGAAAGCGATGCTTCTGACCGTGCGGGGCAGCGTTACGCCCGTTACCGCCGTACGCGCCACAAAGGCGCACAGACCGATGGACACAACTGCATGCCCATCCATATCGTCCGGGACGGTCACATCGCCGCCCAAACCATCATACTCCAGTATTTCCGCACCCGAATCAATCAGGCGGTATCCATAATCGCCGCAGCGCATTGTCATTTACCTCAATTGCTTAGATTTCTCCCCGGCTCAGCGCCGCCAGCACCGCATTGCGAACCTTGCGCACAACGGTGGTAGTGCCTGCGTCGGTGGTGTTCTGCATGGACAGGATGGTCATGCCCTGCTCCGGCAGGTTGCAGAAGTAGGTGCCCAGCCAGCCATCCCAGCCATATTCGCCCTTCATGGCAAAGCCCGCTGCACGCTCCGGCTCCACGCACACGCGGCTGAGCTTCCCGTAGCTGTATCCCGCCAGCGAATCCCACATGTCAGCGCGCACCGCATCCGTGAGCTGGGGCGTGGTCAGGAATTCCACAGCCTTGGGGCTCAGGACGCGTTTGCCCTCGTACACGCCGCCGTGAAGCATCATGTCAGCAAAATGGCTGTAATCCTCCAGCGTGGAGGTCAGGCCTGCACCGCCGGACTCGAAGGCCGGATCGCGGTCGTACACGCCGCAGGCAAGGTTCATGTCCCGCCACGGCGTCAGGCCCTCTGCCGTGCGCTTGTAGCAGGTAACGAAGCGCTCCTGCTTTGCTTCCGGCACCCAGAAGGCGGTATCGACCATATTCAGGGGCTCGAACAGCTCTTCCTTCAGGAAATCGCCGAAGCGCTTGCCCGTAACGACCTCGATCACCGCGCCCAGCACGTCCGCACAGGTGGAATAGCGCCAGTGTGTGCCGGGCTGGAAGGCCAGGGGCTGCTCTCCCAGACGGTTCATGAATTCTACCGTAGGGATACCGCCGCCAGCGCGGATCTGCGCATGGGCGTCCTCAAACACCCGGGCTGCATACTGACCCGCCGGATCTTCACCAGGATAGGAAAGCCCTGCCGTCATGCCCAGGAGCTCAATGATCCACGGCGCGCGGTAGGCCTTGGCAAGATTTCCCTGTGCATCCACGACCTGCGGATTCCGGAAGCCCGGCAAAAACTTGTCCACGCCGTCCATCAGGTCAATCAGGCCGCGTTCAACCAGCAGCATGACAGCAGCGGCGGTGACAGGCTTGGTCTGGCTGTACAGGCGGAAGATGCTGTCCCGCTGCACGTGACGGCGGCTTTCAATATCCGCCATGCCCGCCTGCGTGTACAGCACTTCCTCGCCATGGCGGCGCACAAGCACATTCACCCCCGCACACTCGCGGTTCTCCACGGCTGCAGCAAGGATATCGGTGATCTGGTCATGAAGGGTCATGTTCATACCTCCTGTGTATATCGTCCTTCGTCGGGTAAACGTCATATGCCTGCACAGGCGTCCGCGAAGGCTTTGATCAGCGCCCGCTGATGAGGCCTCGTGCGCCATGCAAATTCCGGGTGCCACTGTACAGCCTGCACGAAACGGAAGTCCGGCGCATAGACCGCCTCCACCAGTCCGTCGGGAGCAAGCGCCATCGGCTTGAGCACCGGGGCAAGCGTCCGGATTCCCTGATGGTGGCAGCTGTTCACGCCCTCCGTTTCCCGCCATATGCGGTGCAGGGGCGTGTCCGGCAATACCCGCACCTCATGGCAGATATCGTCGTACGGCGGCTTCATACGGTGGTTGACAGGCGATGGATGCTCCGTCTGATAATCCTGATACAGCGTGCCGCCCAGCGCCGCATTCATCAGCTGCAAGCCCCGGCAGATGCCGAAAACAGGCATGCCCCGCTGCATGCACTCACGCAGGAGCGCGGTTTCCAGCGCATCCCGGCCGGGGTGGGTGGGACCGCAAAGATCGGTTTTGTCCATGCGGTAGACTTCCGGCCCTACATCATGGCCGCCGGTAAGCAGCAAGCCGTCGATCATGCCGGCCAGACGGGCGGCATCCGCTTCCGCATGGAGAGGCAGGATAACAGGCAGCGCCCCGCAGTCCTGCAGCACATCCATGTAGCCGGGAAGCATCCAGATGGACTCCCGCTCATCATCATACAGGGGCGTAACGCCAATGATCGGCCTGTGCATACGAATCTCCTCCCATGCTGCTGCGTTCTGTTCATTATAGCGCAACAGCCGCACCCCGTCAATTCCGCATTGAACGAAGCAGCCCTGTGTGATATAATGAACAAAACGGCGTTATGGAGGAATATATGAAGCAATCAGATCTTCTCCGGCAGGCATTTCTGCAGCCGGATGACGAATATACCCCTATTCCGTTCTGGTTCTGGAACGATGAGCTGACGGAAGCGGAAATCACGCGGCAGATTACAGATTTTCACGCCCACGGCGTTGCCGGATTTGTGATTCATCCGCGCAAGGGCCTGCCGGGGAGCATTCCATATCTGTCGGAGCGGTACATGCATTTTGTGCAGCATGCAGTGGAAGAAGCGGCGCAGCGCGGCATGCTGGTCGTGCTGTATGACGAGGGAATGTATCCCTCCGGCGCGGCGCACGGCATGGTAGTCGCAGAAAACCCGGCATGGGCGTCCCGCTGCCTGTGGATGGAGACAGCAGACGCAAATGTCCCGGCAGCAGACGATATCGTGGCTGTCTGCGCGGCATATGCGGCAGAAGACAGCGTATCCGGCATTGAGGTGCTGACGGCACAGGGCGGCCTATATCGCGCTCCTTCCGACGGACGGACGCTGCTGGTCTTCCGGGAAGGCTTCTCCGGCGGCACCATCCGCGGTATCCACGAGGACGAAGACGACGGCGAGCCCTATGCGCCCAAGTCAGCAGACCTGCTCAACCCCGACGCAGTACAGGCCTTCATCCGCCTGACGCACGAACGCTATTACGCCGCGCTTTCGGAGCACTTCGGCCATACGATCATTGCCATGTTCACCGACGAACCGGATATTGTTGGCCGCAACGCCCGCCGGGGTGCGCTGGCATGGACAACCGGCTTCCTTGCAGCGTTCGGCGATGCGGCGGAGCTGCCGCTGCTGTTCCTCGGCCATGACGAACAGGCGCAGCGCGTCCGCCGGAAATACCGTCAGGCCATCAATCAGCGCATGCTGCGGACGTATTATCAGCCACTGGCAGACTGGTGCGAAGCCCACGGCACGGCGCTGACCGGTCATCCGGCAAAGGGCTGGGATATCGGTCTGCTCGCGCCTTTCCAGCTGCCGGGACAGGACGTGGTCTGGCGCTATGTAGAGCCGGGCAGGGGAATCACGGGCGACGAGAGCGTGCTGGGAAAATGCGGCGCGGACGCTGCCCGTCACCGCCTGCGCCGCCGCAACAGCAACGAGTGCTTTGGCTGCTGCGGTCCGGCAGTCTCCCAGTGGGCCATGACCCCCGGCGACATGAAATGGTACATGGATTACCTCTTCGTGCGCGGCGTAAACCTGCTGTATCCCCATGCTTTTTATTATTCCATCCGGGATGGCCGCGGCAGCGAGCGTCCGCCGGATGTGGGGCCCAATAACCTGTGGTGGCCGGAATACAGCGCCGTCGCCGCCTATATGCGCCGCATGTCGTGGCTGATGACCGACAGCGTGAATCAGGCCCGCGTAGCCGTGCTGTGCGAAGCTGACAGGATGCCGTGGCAGCCCTGCATCCCGCTGTATGAAGGGCAGATTGAGTTCAACTATCTCGAATGCGAGCTGCTGGAGCAGTGCCATGCTGCAGATGGAAAGCTCTGCATTGCCAATCAGTCATACACCCATGTGATCGCCGGGGACGTGCCGCTGACACAAGAGCAGGAGCAGCTCATTGCCCCCTTTGCGGCAAATCCGCTGCCCCGCGACCTCTGTACCTCCCAAATGGCCCCGGGCCTGCGCGTCAGCCATGTGGTGAAGGAAGGGCTGCACTTCTACCTGCTGGTCAACGAGGGCGAAACGGCTGTCCATACCAGCTTCACCGTACCTGTGTCAGGGCGCGCCCAGTGGTGGGACGCATGGTCAGGGACGATTACTGATACCATCTGCACTTCCAGGGGCTATGCGCTTGACCTCAGCCCGCGGGAGAGCCGTATCCTGTGCATCGACCCGGCAGATACGCCCGCAGACCTTTCCTGCCCCCCGCCTGCCGCAGCACAGCGCGTGAAGGCAGCTGTCTGGAACATCACCCGCGAAGACGGCGCATCGGCGTTGCTCAGCCCGGACGCTGATGGAAGACTGCCGGGCTGGGAAACCCTCCCCGGGTGGGAAACATACTCCGGCTGGGTAACCTACGAAGCAGACGTCAGCCTTGCTCCCGGCAGCGTGATCGACCTGGGTGAGGTGCATGAAATTGCCCGCGTGTACGCTGACGGCGTGCACATCGGAACACGCCTGTGGGGCCCCTGCATCTTCCCGCTGAAGGACGGCGCAAGGAACCTTCGTGTCAAGATCGCCAACACCCCGGCAGGTAAAATGGACGGCGTATCGCTGCCCTCGGGAATGCTGGGGTGACACGGTTCCTGCTCCGTACAATTCCCTCTTGACAGCCGTCATAAACAGCGGTATCCTGAAAGTACCAATTCCATAACGAAAGGATGGATTCTCCCATGAAGAAGTTCCTTGCTCTGCTGCTGGCTGCCATGATGCTGCTGCCCGCCATCGCCATGGCTGAGACTACCGACGCGGTGTCCTCCGCCTCCGTTGCTGATTACTACGGCCAGTACGGCCTGACCGGCGACGACCTGATGAACGCCATCAACAGCTTCTCCGGCTTCTACCTCATCAGCACCACCAACCCCGACGGTACCCCCAACTCCGCTTTCTTCATTTTCTCCATGGTGAAGCATGAGGACAAGTACTACCTGCAGCTGGGTCTGGCCGAGAACCAGTCCAAGGCGAACCTCGTTGCCAACGGTAAGGGCATGGCTGTGTACGCCGCCAATCCCACCGGCGCTGAGGGCGCGATGCCCTATGCCGTCGCCGGCGCCCGCATCTGGTTCGACACCATCGATGATCAGGCCGTGATCGACGCGCTGAGCGCCAATGCCCGTCAGGGTGCGATGTTCTACGAGATCGTCGAAATCAAGCCCCTGGGCTAATCACTTATCCTGACAACGTAAAGCGCAGCCTCCCGCGTGAAAACGGGAGGCTGCACAGCGTGTCGAAAAAGTGGCTGCAGCCACTTTTTCGAGAAGGAGAAGAGGTTCCGCTTCTGCGGAAGCGGGCATTTTTCACTGTCAGCCGAGGCTGACGGCCGTGAAAAATGTAAGGAATGGTTTCGGCCGATGCCGAAACCGCCCCGCCCGCGCGGCAAAGCCCCGCGATACGATTTCAGTCAGAGGGCCTGCGGGCCCTCCGACACCTCCCGTGAAGCTTTGGGGACAGTCTGCGCAGCCTCCCGCGTGAAAACGGGAGGCTGCATTTTATATACGCATGTGCAACCCCGGAATGCTTACACCCGGAGCGTTTCTCCCGCCTTCACGCACACGCATTTGCCAAAGGCGTCTGCCCACACATCGGTGCTGGTAGGATTGTGCAGCGTGCGGCCGTCGGCGCTGGACTGGACAGCACGGCAGGCGTTCACATAATCGACAATCTCGATGTTCGTGGCATACCAGATATCATCGCGGCCGCCCATCTTTTCGCAGAATGCTTCAATCACCTGCCAGTTGTCATTGGCCTCGAACTCGTAGCTGTGACCCCAGAGATAGAACAGAATGCTGCCGAAAGGAGCACCGTCGCTGAGGAAGCGGTCGCAGAGCTGGGACAGATTCGGGGCATTGTGATGGCAGGTGGGATGCAGACGCAGCCAATCCTGCGGGATGGCGAAATTGTTCGTACTCACCACCGTGCGGGCATAAGCCGTTCCTGTGGCCTTGAGGGCCTCCACCACCGCGTCGGAATAGGTGCCGAAGGGATACGCCAGACCGCGCACGAGCCCGCCGAACATCTCCTCCAGATTCTCGCGGTCAGCAAGCACCTCGTGGGCAATCTGCGCCGGATTCAGCTCCGTCAGAGATGCATGGGTCAGGCAGTGCGCAGCGACCTCGTGATTCGGGTTGGCGTACAGTGCCTTCACCTGCGAGGCGCTCATGCGGCGGTGGATGTGCCCGGCAGGATAGGTCGTGCCCTCCGCCGCCCAGCAGCCGCTGTTCAGGTTGAAGGTGCAGCGGATCCCATGCTGATCAAGAATATCCATCAGCCGGATATCCTGCTCCACGCCGTCGTCGTAGGAAAGGGTCAGCGCCTTCTTGAGGCCGCCGGGGAAGCGATAGAAAATAGACATGTTACGACTTCCTTTCTTCATCCGTACCGCAAAGGATCACGGGGCGTTCATCACTGGAAACAGGGGCGTTCTTTTCACATGCAGCCATCCGCGCGGCTCTGCGGCGGTCAAAGATGCCGTTGAGCCTGGCGAAGGCCTTGCCCAGCAGCCATGCACCGGGCTTTTCCACCAGGAAGGTCATGAGGAACGCCGTGAGCACCGACAGGCCGAAGCACAGCCATGTGTACTGATACATCCACGGCACCTCGCGGTCAAAATTGGGCGTTGCGCTGACAGAAGGCGGGAAGCCCACGCGCTTGAGATGCACGGCGATATTCTGGTGCATGAGATAGTAATTCATGGAAATGAGGGCAAGGAAGCCCATCAGTCTGTTGCCCATCAGGAAGCGGACAGGCCGCGCTGCGAAGGGCAGCGAAACGGCAAGAATCGCCAGCAGCGCCGCAAACACCGGGCGACGGATCATCTGTCCGGACTGGATGCCCGAGGTGTTGACCGAGCCTGCCTGCGCCCGAAGCGCCTGAATCAGTCCGTACACCGCCGCAGCCGCCAGCAGCGTCGCTGCCGCCTGCCACAGCCGCTGACGGCGTTTCTCCTCCGGATACAGCGTGGTCAGCTTCACATAGATCAACGATGCGCCCATGCCTGCCGCATATACATCCATAAAGTTGATCAGCTGATTGACAACCATGTTGTAGTCCGACAGATCCCACAGGCACCAGCATCGGAATCCCAGCGCAGCTGCCGCCATGGCTGCAAAGGTTGCCAGCGGATTTTTCCGCGCCGCCTTCGCCAGCAGAGGGAAGAGGAGATATGCCTGCATCTCGATGGCAATGGTCCACGACGCCACACCGATGGGCGTGCTGATATAGGTCGCTGCGTTAAAGGTCTGGGTAAAGGTCAGATGCATCAGCACATCGCGCCACATGCCGGCCGAATTGCCGTAATACAGTCCGTAGGGGATGGCCACAGCGAAGAGCATCAGCAGGGTGGTGAAATAATAGCTGGGCACGATGCGCATCACGCGCCGCTGATAGAACACACGGACGCTGGGAACAGGCTCGCCCAGCAGCATGCTCCGCGCATGGGGCAGGAACAGCAGGAAGCCCGACAGCAATATTGTTCCGTCCACCGGCACATAGCCCGAACGTACCAGATAATCCAGCGAATACGACCCAATGTAGGGCGTCAGCCAGGACTGCTGCCAGATATGATACCAGCTGACGATAAACACCAGCAGCACGCGCAATCCGTTCAGCTCCGGAATATGCCGTGCTGATGGACGATATGGTTTCATGAAACAGCTCCTTATCCAATGTTTTTCTGCTTATAGCATAGCATAAAGCAGTAGAAATGTCACGCATCATTTACAGGGACCGACATGTGTCACGCCGGATTGTACATCCCGTGTTCAGCTGATGGACAAGGCATTTCAGGCATGATATAATATCCGCAGATCATCAGCAGGAAGGTTGACGTCACATGAAGCATTATGCCCTCATCGGCGAGAAGCTGGGTCACAGCGTTTCACAGCCCATCCACGAGGCGATCTTCCGCATTATCGGCGCGGATGCGGATTACCGCATCATCGAGATCCCCCGCGATCATTTTGAGCAGGAGACCCGCGGACTTATCGCCTCCCTCGACGGCTTCAACATCACCATTCCCTACAAGCAGGACGTGATGCCCCTGCTGACGGAAATCGATCCCTATGCAGCCAGCATCGGCGCAGTCAACACCGTTCTGACCGGCGATGTAAACCGCGGCTTCAACACCGATGCGCCGGGCTTCATGCGGATGCTGGAGCATTATGGAATCGATCCTGCAAAGACAGCCCACAGCTTTATCCTCGGCTCGGGCGGAACATCAAAGACCGTTCTGGCCTGTCTGAAGGAGATGGGCTCGGCAAACGTACACGTCGTCTCCCGGCACCCCGATCCCGACAAGCCCCATGAGATAAGCTATGACCAGTTCTACGAAGCCTTTCCCCAATGCGGCGGCGTTCTCGTCAACGCCTCCTCCGCGGGCATGTGGCCCCGCAGGGATGCAGACAACATCTGCGCCATCCGCCCCGACCGCGTGGACGAGATGATGCAGTACGCCTCTGCCGTTGCTGACGTGGTGTACAACCCGCCGGAAACCTTCCTGACACAATCTGCCGCCCGTGCAGGCAAGCCCTGGTGTACTGGCCTGTACATGCTGATCGAACAGGCCGTGCAGGCCGAGGCCATCTGGCAGGGGCACGCCATGCCGGAAGGCCTGACCGAACGACTGATGAAGGAGCTGAAGCTGATATGAAAAAGATCCTGATCCTCAACGGCCCGAACATCAACCTGACGGGCCTGCGTGAAAAATCCGTATACGGCACAAAAACCTTCGACGACCTGATCGCCCTGTGCCATCAGGAGGCGGAAAAGCTGGGCGTGGAGCTCCGCTGCGTACAGTCCAACCACGAGGGCGCGCTGATCGACGCGCTTCAGCAGGCATGGTTCGACGGCTTTGACGGCGCGGTCTTCAATCCCGGCGGCTACACCCATACCTCCGTTGCGCTGCATGATGCAATCGCCTCGGTACCCATGCCGGTCATCGAGTGCCACATGTCCAACGTCCATGCCCGGGAAGAATACCGCCACAAGTCCATGACCGCAAGCGCCTGCCGCGGACAGATTGTCGGCTTTGGCTTCTACGGGTATGTGATGGGTATCCGGGCTCTGGCGGAACTGGAAAGCTGACGCGGTGCGCCGCATGCTGACAGCGTTTCTGCGTCAGCCGCCGAAGCCATTTGCCCCCTGCATTGCATCATGCTGCAGGGGGTTGCTTATGTACCCTGCCTCCTTGCCATCCGCCGCCAGTTGACAAAACCATACATATCATTCAGGAAGAACATCGCAAAGCAGGCCGCCATCGGCACGCCGGAGATATCCGTGATCGCTGCCATAACCCAGAGGATAATCAGCACCAGATCATTGGCAGCATAGGCAAGGGCGTAGTAGGGGCTGCGCAGGGCTGTCAGCGCAGATGCAAGAAAGCTCGTTGTCACTGAGACCGTGCTGACCAAAAGCGCCGCATTCCCCATCCACCGCAGGATAAAATAGAAGCCGGCCGTCGTGGCGGCACACAGGATCATCAGCAGCAGCCACTGCCCGGCACACAGGCGGCGGACCGCGACCTCAGAGCTGCCGCCGTAGGGATGCCGCAGCCACTGCACCAGCGCCACAACTGCCATCGGAGCGGTCATACCAAGGTAGGTAATCATCTCCCCATAATACCGAAAGGCCCAGGAAATGATCCCATAGAATACCGCAAAGACAATCGTCAGAACCTGCCCCAGCGCATGACCCTTCGCCACGAAAATCAGCGCCGTCACCCCGATGAGCGACGCTGTCAGCGACAGCATATCTCCCGATTGGAACACCGCAAACGTTCCTGTCACCACCAGTACAGAAAACAGCCACAGCAGCTTCTCAAAACGCGTCAACACTATTCCCGGCTTTTTCACAAAACATACCCCTTTTTTTCCTTATAATATACCCCTTCAAAACAAAAAGAGCATCCGACTGCCCATCTTCTCAGACCTGACGATGGACAGAAGGATGCTTTCGCACCTGCTGCAACCCGGTGGCTGCAGCAACTCGTTTTTTGTTCAATGGCATTATACTATAAAGTACCGGCTTGGGCAAGTGCAAATTGCCGTTGCCATTCCTGCCCATCCGTGCTACAATACAGCCAGCAAATCCGTTCATGATACATATCAAAGGGAGGGTACGACGATGTACCGTATTTTTTCCGAGCATGCCCTGCGGCCTGTGACCAGCCTGAACGGCCTGTGGAACATGCGCATTGACGAGGCTGACTATCCCATGCTGATCCCCGGCGTATGGGAGCGGATCCCCGCCCTGCGGGATTACCACGGCACGGCAGACTTCACCCGGACAGTGGAAATCTCCGAAAGCGGCGCATATCTGCTGCGCTTTGGCGGCGTGAGCCACACAGCCACCGTGTACTGGGACGACGTGCAGGTCGGCTGGCACTACAATGCCTTCACTGCCTTCGAGGTACTGCTGGAAAATGTGTCCGCCGGAAGCCACACCCTGCGCGTGACGGTGGATAACCGTTTCACCAAGGAATCCCTCCTGCATGTGCCCAACGATTACTATACCTACGGCGGCCTGAACCGGCCCGTAGAGCTGCACAAGCTGGCGTCTGCTCGCATTGAACGCATGGCCTTCTCCTGTGTGCAGACGGGCGAGGGCGCATACGCCGCAAAGGTGGACATTTATGTGCATGCGGTGGCAGACAGTCCCGCCCTGCAGGCAAAGATGACTGTCGCAGACGGCGAGGCTGCCTGCGATGTACCGGCTCTGTCTGCTGGGGAGAAGCACATGGTAACCCTGACGGCGGATGTAACCGGCGTGAAGCCATGGGATATCGGTCAGGGCAATCTGTACGACCTGACGGCAACGCTGCTGCGTGGCGGAGAACCTGTGGACGATCTGATTGACCGCGTGGGCTTCCGCACAATTGAGATCGCCGGAGAAGAAATCCGCCTCAACGGACGGAAGATCTTCATCAAGGGCTTCAACCGTCATGAGGATCACGGTCAGTTCGGCAGCGCACTGAGCGTGGATGCAATGATGGACGATATTCATCTGATTCTCGGCACCGGCGCCAACAGCATCCGTACCTGCCATTATCCCAATGATCCCCGCTTCCTTGATCTGTGTGACGCACTGGGTGTGCTGGTGTGGGAGGAGAACCATGCCCGCGCCATCGACATCCACCCCGAGGGCTTCGACGATGTCTGCGCCATCGTCAATGAGGAAATGGTGCACCAGCATATGAACCATCCCTGCATCTGGGTGTGGGGCATCCTGAACGAATGCGAGAGCGAAACGGAGTTCGGCCGCGAGGTATACCGCAAGCAGCTGGAGCAGCTGCGCACCCTCGACCCCACCCGTCCGGTGACCTTCGCATCCTGCCGCTTCTTCACCGACGTCTGTATGGATCTGGTAGACGTGGCTTCCTTCAATGTCTATCCCCTTTGGTACCATAATGAGCATCCCGCCGAATATGGCAAGCGCCTGACCGAGTGGATGGATACCGTCGGCGCCGCCAACAAGCCGATCATCTTCTCCGAGTTCGGCGCGGGTGCAATCGCAGGCTACCACGACCCCTTCGGCCGCGCCAAGTGGTCTGAGGAACGCCAGTGCGATATCCTTCGCGAACAGCTGGAAGCCTTCATGGGCATGGCACGCCTGTCCGGCACGTACATCTGGCAGTTTGCCGACGTGCGCGTGGCTGATGAATGGTTCAGCATCCGTCCCAAAACGATGAACAACAAGGGCGTGGTTGACCAGTTCCGCAGGCCCAAGATGAGCTATGCAGTGGTCAAGGAGCTCTATAATCATCGCTGAGTCCTGTTGCATGGACAACGCCTCCTGCCGCAGTTCGGTTCTGCGGCAGGAGGCGTCCTTTTTGTCTCATCACGTTTCGTCAGATCGAACAGAAAGAGCGCACTTGCCGCCGTCCATAGAGGAAGTGAGTATGTTCTTATTCTTTAAGCGAAGCAACAAATTGGGATTTGGTGTTTATCTGTATTGTTTGTGGACATTTCCTTTGCAGCTTGGCATTCGTGCTGCTTCTTCTTTCTCAATCCTGAGAAAGAAGCAAAGAGGGCCAGAGGGGGTGTCAGACTTGTGCCTGTGGACTGCCACCCCCTATTGACTCCCCCCG
>JAFTWV010000018.1 GCA_017465155.1 Clostridia bacterium | reverse complement strand
TGGGCCTCGCGGGGGCGTGCCGTTTCGCCGCGGCTCCTTTGTTTGTCGGTGCGCCGCTCCCCTTCGGCGGCGCGGCGCGGCCGGAACTACGCGCTCCTGTGCGGCTGGGCGGGTGTGGTGCTAAGGTGTATGAGCGCAGCGAAGTGGATCTGGTAGTTGCTCTCTTTTGCAACGGCTCGCCAAATTCGGATTTATCGCATTCATTGTTATACAAAACAGCAAGCCCGACACTCTGTCGTGGCTTGCTGCTATACCGACTGCTTCCATATCACCACATACGAGCCGCAGTCATGATGTAATGTGAAGGATCATACCGTCCTTTACATCGTACATCCTGCTTTCCCCAAACTTTCCGTAAAACCTGTTTATATCTTCTGCTGCCGGACTTCCCAGGGGCTGTCTGACAAGTATGCAAGGTCAAAGCAGGAAATGAAATCCGTCAGCGTGACTCTACAAGGCTGACGCGGGTTCATAGCCAGTTCTCCCCCGGTTTCGTTCAGATGCGTGACCATCACGGCAGCTACCGCCTCCGGCAGTACGCAGCGCGCTGCAGTTCTGTCACGCTCTACGCGGTCCAGCACCGCCCGGTCATCAAACCAGCCATAGCGGATGGTCTGCTGATGCGGGTTGGGTACGTTGGTCAGGTCAATGATATCAGGGTTGATCGACTCCATGGGGCATTCCGTCGGGAAGGGACCTGCGCCGTGGCGGGTCAGGTAGGTACGGGTCACATAGCGCAGCTCTGTGTTCGTCTGGCCGGGCAGCGCTGCAATGCGCCGCGCGCTGACAAGGGAGGTGGTCTGGCTGGGCGTAAGGTGCGGGAAATCCTGTCTGTTGTTCTCGTCCAGCGCCAGTCCCTGCCCGGCTTCAAAGACCAGCGAGGGCCATTTTGCCGCCATGGCAGCCCAGTCATCGTACAGTACAAGGTTCTTGAGCATCGCCTGCAGATCGGCCCACGCGTTCACGATGATTCTTTCGTCCGCCAGCAGCTGCTGCCACTGCACGTCTGCCGCCATGCCCATCGCCTTGAGACGTGCCGGGATGTACTCTCCGCTCAGACGGCGGCAGTAGGCCCGGAATGTATCCTCCGAAGCCTTCCCCAGCTCCCCCAGAGACAGCGCCCAATCCGTCTGTTCATATCGCAGACGCGTTTCGAAGATGCCGCACCCGCAGGAGCCATGCCGGTTTACACCGCGGTTCTCCTCGATAATCTGGCCCAGCATCATGTCCCACGGGAGGGTCACGCGGCAGCGGGCTGACGCCATCACCTCCGGGCAAATGCCGAATGTCTCCTGCAGTTCAATCCGCTCGTCCATGTACAAAAGCGGGTTGACGATGAAGTCCTCGTCCATGCAGCTCTCTGCCCCTGCCAGCGTACCCGAACCAAAGTGGCGGAACACATGCCGCCGTCCGTCCGGCAGATTGACGGTATGTCCCCGCTGAGCGCCGCCGTTGATCAGCACATTCAGGCAGGGCTTTCCCATCTCTGCTGCCGCATGGGCAGCGGCAAGGCCCTTACCCTCGTCGCCGTAGCTGCAGCCGATCACGATCACCGCCTTGCGCATGTCGTCGCCTCCCTCCGCAGATATGCCGCTTACCAGAAGATCCAGCCGCGCTTACGCTCCTTTGCAGGCGCTTCATCCGTTTTCACAGGAACATCGTCATCCGCCTGAGCATGTTCCTTCACGATCTTCACGATGGCCCCGGCAATCTCGTCCACCGTCACCTTCTGCAGATGGCCCTGCTCCAGCTGCGCGCCGAAGGATCTCTGCACAGGCTCCCAGTAGCGGTCAGGACTGCGGTGATCCACATGCAGGTGGTACACATCATACTTGCCGATCACGTCCCGGTACAGCTGCGCGGTTTCCACATCCGCCTGCAAATCATCTCCGGTGGCGGCAGCCAGCGGGCCATGGGGCAGATAGGGATTCATGGGCTCGTCTCCCATGGTGATGATCAAGCCCCGCTTACCGCGGTTCCAGCAATCCAGCTTCGTGTGATACAGCCCCATGTACCATGCAGCCGTGTAGGACTCAAAGGCGTTTCCACCGCCGCCGTGCTCCATGTAGACAAGATCCAGCTGCTCGGCGATGCGAATATCAGACTCGAACTGGGAAATCTGAATGGGCGCACGGTCATAGGCCAGATCACCGATGCCCATCACCATAAACTCGACGTCCTTGACCTCGCCATACAGGCGCGTCATGACCTCATTCATCTTTTTTGCCACCTCCGCAGAGGCAGCGCCCATGCTGCCCGTCACATCCAGCGCCAGAATGACGGGAATGCTCTGGGGATGATCAGCGCTGTCGCAGCACTCGCGCAGCACGTTCTTCGGGTCAAGCCGGGGATGGAGCACGCGCTGGGTGAAGATTTGCTGGTCTGTCAGCTTGCTGTCCAGATGGCCGCCTGCCGTCACCGTACGCCCCCGCGCAGTACTGTAATTCACAAAGCTGTCCTTCGTCCAGTAGCCGTATCCCATGGTCAAGCCTCCTTCTTCACGTCGTCGTCCGCATCGTCGTCCAGATCGAACAGGTCATCCATGAAATCGGTCTTGCCGCCCATCAACATCAGCGGCAGCAGGCTGGACAGGCTCCCATTCTGCCCGCGCTCACCATCCCTGCCCTTGATCAGGCTGGAGAGCATCATGTACTTCATCATGCGTCCGGCGCCCTTGCGCCCCTTCACGCCGCCGTGTCCCAGCATGGAAACGATCTTCCCGTAGAGATAGGTGCCGCCCATGAACATATGGCGCTCCGGCAGCAGCGTCTCGACCGTTGCATCCTCGTACTTGATGGCAGTAATGGTCTTTTCGTCCGCCTTGATGACGCACTTGGGCTTCCCGCCGGCAAGGATGATGTCTCCCGGCTTCACCTTGTTGGTCGGCACGACGAAGAAGAAGTCCTCGCCTACATCGAATGCAAAGCTGTCACAGTTGGTCAGCTTGTTGGAATCCACATCATAGGTCCGGTAGCCGGCGCGGGTTCTGATCGCGATGCTGCCGTTCATGGAGAACCTGCACAGCCCCGGCGCAACTCTTCCGCAAATGCCATCAAACGCGTTCATCATGATGATGCCCTCCTTATTTCATTCTCCGTGTGCCTTTATTCCAAGGGAGCCGGCGCAGCGCTCAAAGCCTGTCGCGGACGTCCCTGCGGAAACTCCATTCATTGCTCAGGCAGCCGTTGGGATACAGCTTCAGGGTCGGTATGACGCTGTCGCGGTCGTACTTGTCCTCTACCTGCGCGTATTTGAGGATCACGCGCTGCCCATATGCGTCAATCTCGGCGTAGTCCACAAAGCCCAGGATGTTTCCTGCCCTTCCAAGCACCTCATGCCGCGATGCAAACGCATCCCACAGTGCACGTATCTCCGTTTCCGGAATCGCCCATGCCTTCGTGCAGCGGTTCACCTCCTCTACCGTATCAAACATTTCCGTATCCATCAGGGGTGTGAATTTGATTGCGTCGCAGCAGCCGGCAAAGGTCTGCACAAAGCGCTCCAACTCCTGCGGCGTGTCGAGATTACCGCGCCAGACATTCACGTTCAGCCGCAGGGTCTTGCCTGCATCCCGCAGCCGCTGATGCAGCACGGCGATTTCCTCCCGCGTCATGGTCGCGCTGCCGAAGACGCAGTCATTGACCTGCTGATCATGATGCATCCGGCTCAGATTCACCGCGTCGACGCGGCTGTGCAGCAGCCTGCCGGCGAAGTCCTCGTCCCGCAGTTTGATGCCGTTGGTGGTCAGGATGAGGTGTTCCACCGGATGCTGCCCGATCATGGCTTCTACCCTGGCCAGCTTCCGCCAGAACTGCGGGTCAATCGTCGCCTCGCCGCCCAGGATGATCACGCTGCGGACGTCAAACAGCCTGAAGGCGTCCGTCAGCGCTTTCTCCCACCGGGGCAAATCATCCTTCGCATATGCCGTTGTCCGGGCGATACACCACGGACAGGCGCAGTTGCAGGCCGAGGTGAACACCAGATCAAGGAACAGCTCGCTCGTCACCCGGTACGGCCCCAGCTGCGACCAGACAGGCCGTTGCGAAAGCTCGCTGCTCACTGCTCCCTCCTGAGGCGGAAGGCAACGGAGCGCTTGAGGTACTCCAGATATTCCTCGTCGCGGCACATGGCCTTGCCGGGGGTGTCGGAGAGTTTCGCCACTGCACGGCCATTGACAGTCTGCAGCTTAATGACGATGTTCAGCGCCTTCTCGCAGGTATCGTTGGAGCAGAAGGTGCCGATGCCAAAGGATACCTGCGCGCGGTCATGGAAGTAATCGTACAGGGCCTGCGCCTTGTCAAAGTCGAGGCTGTCAGAGAAGAGCAGCTGCTTCGTCCGGGGATCGGCGCCGTACTTCTCGTAATGCGCGATGATCTTGTCGCCCCAGGCGTAGGGATCGCCGCTGTCATGACGCACGCCGGAGAAGTTGTTGACCATCGAGCGGTCAAAGTCCAGCAGGAACAGGTCGGTGGTGACAGTGTCGGTCAGGGCCGTGCCGTTGTCGCCACGGTACTCGTCATACCAATCCTGCAGGGCGTAATGGTTGGTGTAGGCCAGCGGGATGGAGTCGATGCCCTGATACATCTGCACGAACTCATGAGCATAGGTGCCGATGGGCTTGATGCCGTACTTCATGGCGAGGTACACATTGGAGGTACCGACGCAGTTTTTCGTTTCCTGCATCAGACGGCGGACGACCACTTCCTCCCACTCGCGGGAGAGACGGCGGCGGCAGCCGAACTCAGCAAACTTGAAGGTATACTTGCCGGACTGGAAGTCCGCAATCTTCTCATTCAGCCGCTGCTCAGCAGAGGCACGCAGGGCCGCGTAGTCGTACTTCATGCGGAAGTAGACCTCGTTGACGATCTCCAGCAGATAGATCTCAAACTGCATCGCGCTGAACAGCGGGCCGCGCACCGCGATGTGCAGACGGCCGCTTTCTCCCAGGCGTGTCTCCACATAGTCGCGGATAGGCCGCCACAGCCGCAGGAACTCCACATAGTCGCTCTTGATGAAGCGGATAGAGCGCAGGTAGTCCAGCTCCTCCCTGGTGAAGGTCAGCGTGCACAGATGATCGATCTGCGCGTTGATCTCGTCGAACATCTCCTGCGTGAACACCACGCCCTCGTTGCGGCAGCGGAAGTAGTATTCACCGCTCAGGTCGGTGTGCTTGTGAAAGATCACCTGATCCATGTTGAACTTATACAGATCCGTATCCAGCAGGGATACGACAATGGGTTCAAGCTTCATACCATGTACCTCCTCATTTGCCTGCGCGTCTCTCCAGCCATTCATCGCGGAGGATCGCATAACCAAACTGGTCAAAATAGGGTTTCTCTGCCTCGGGACGCGCCTTGCCGCGCTGAATCATCCGGCCCTCGCAGCGCATACCGCACTTTTCCATCACCCGGTGCATCGCGACGTTGTCCACATCGCATACTGCGTGGAGCCGGTGCAGCTTCAGCTGGTTAAAGGCAATCTCCATCACGCCCAGCAGCGCTTCGGTCATGAAGCCGTGCCCGGTCTCGTGACGGTTGATGATCGCACCGAGGATGGCGTCATCCCGGCGCCAGTTCATGTGCAGGGAGACGCCGCCAATGACCCGGCCGTTGTCCTGACGCTGCAGGGCGATGTTGTAGTGCATGCGCGGCACAGCATTCCGCTCCTCGACGCACTGCCGTTCCAGATAGTCCCGGGTTTGCCCGGGGGTATTGGGGCCGAACATCATGTGCCTTACACTCTCATAGTCCGAGGAATAGGCATGCACATCCTCATAATCGTCTGCGGAGAATTCCCGCAGATGCAGCCTCTGTGTTTTCAGCATCTCGTCACACCTGCTTCTCAAAGGGATCCAGCACGCCGGGACGCTGGCGCTTGTGCATGCCTGCGCGCTCCATGCGGGCGATTTTCGCGTCCGTCTCTGCATTGCCGCAGCTGCCCATGCGCACATAGGCATGGATGTCGCGGTAGGTGACGCCCAAACGCTCCTCGTCGCTCTTGCCGGAGAGTCCATCGGTGGGCGTCTTGACCACCAGCTCACGGGGCAGCTCCTCCATTGTCAGGCCGACCTCCACCACCTCCACACTTGTCAGCGCGGCCAGCAGGGCGAAGTCACTGGAGGTGTCGCCGTCCTTGGTGCAGTAGCCCACGGTGATCTCCGACAGGTTGCTTGTGCCGACCAGCCGGGCATTAAGCGCCTGCGCGATATAGCGCAGCGTCGTCATGCGCAGACGCGGTCCGACGTTCAGGTCGCTCTCCCGGTGATAGGGCACGGCGAATTCATCTTCACCTGCAGTGCATTCCGTCTGATCCGTCACGGCCCGGAGCGCCTCATGCATCACGCCGATATTGACCGTCCGCTGCCGGATTCCCAGGGTTTCGCAGACACGGCGGCTGTCGCTGATGTCCTTCTGCACGCCATCAGGCAGCATCACGCCGTAAACATTCTCCCGGCCCAGCGCCCGGGCGCACAGCGCCGCTGCCACCGTGGAATCCTTGCCGCCGGAAATGCCGATGACGACCCGCTCGAAGCCCTGCTTCGCCGCCGTTTCCCGGATTGCAGCCACCAGATTGTCGCGAACCTGCGCCGCGTTGAACTCATATGCCTTCATGTTGCATCCTCCCTGTTCGATGTCCAAATCAGATCACGTCAATCTGGCAGCATCCCATGGTGGCCAGCGCGGCTTCATGGGTCGCGGGAGTCACACCCGCGCAGCAGTCACGCTTCACCTGCAGCATTGCCTCCGGGAAGTGGGCCTTGAGCAACAGCGCATTGCTCACCACGCAGATATCCGTGCACAGGCCCAGCAGCTCGATGGTGACCTGCTCTGCGTCCTTGACCATCCCCGCGATGATCTCCGGCAGGCGGATGCTGCCGAAGGTGGGCTTCTCCACCAGCAGACATTCTCCCAACGCCCCGGCAATTTCATCCCGGATGCGCCAGCCCTGCGTTCCCCTGATGCAGTGGGGAACGGGCAGCTTCTTGCCTTCAGGCGTTTCCATATATTCGGGGCCATGGGTATCCAGCGTGGCGATCAGCTCGTACCCCGCTTCACGGCATTCACGGATACGGTTCACTGCCGCAGGTACGATTGCCTGCGCTTCCTTCGTACCCAGCGCACCATCGATGAAGTCATTCTGCATATCAACGACGATCAGGATCTTCTTTTCCATCAATGAATCCTCCTTATTTCACAAGGCGGTAGAGCACCGCAGGCCGTCCCCTGCCCTGCTGCTTCGCCTGCACCGTCTGTTCTATCCGGCCTGACTGCTCGTATCTGCCGCGGATCGACCGGCGAAAGTTGCTGCTGTCCACCGGCGTATCCAGCACCGCCTCGAACACAGTCTGCAGCTCGCTGAGCGAGAAGGCCGCCGTATCGCTGAGGAAGCGGAAGCTCACGTCCGTGTAGTCGATCTTGCCCTGGAGACGCGTCACGCCGGTACGGATGATCTCTCCGTGATCGAAGGCCAGATCCCCGGCAGTGAGGGTGATTGCCTCCTCCCCCTCTGCGGTGAGGTACAACCCGCCCGCATCGTGGTTCACCCCGAAGCACCGCAGCTGTACGTCTTCTTCCTCCAGCGCCGCCTGCAGCTTCTGCCACGGCAGGATGATCATATACGCCATGGAGATCGTCCGGCCCCGCGGATCACGGTTGAGGGCCGTGAAGGTATAGAGCTGCTCCATGTACACATCCCTGACCGGCAGCATCTCTGCAAGCAGCTTGCGCACTGCAGCCTCCGCTGATTCCTCCAGACCGACAAACCGTCCCGGCAACGCCCAGTAATTCCGGAACGGCGGGTTCTTCCGCCGGGCCAGCAGCAGACTCAGCCGTCCCTCCCTCACCGTAAAGATCAGTATATCCACCGCGACGTGTATCCGTCCCGGTTCAAGCCTTTCCGGCATTCTCGGCATCCCCTTTCATGGTCATCCTGACCCCAATTGAATAATACCACACCTTGCAATCCGTGTCAACACTTTGTTGTCATTTTGACAATATTTATTTTCAAATTGTCCGGCACGCCGCTGCAACAGCCGATTGACTTTTCCCATCCATACATTTATAATGGTATCAGATCAAATTGAACCTGTACCCGCACATCAAAAGGAGTCGTACATATGGAAAAGATCATCTGCGCCAGCTGCGGCGCAACGCTGACGCCCAATACCACGCAGGCTTTCCTGACCTGTGAATACTGCGATACCACCGTCCCCAACGCTTATTATAATGAGAGCGACGCCAAGGCCGCCGCCGAGCCCACGCTGGAGGAGATCTGCGTGAAGGCGCTGCTGGAAATGGGCGAAAACGAAAAGCTGGCCGACGCGGATGAAAGCTGCTTCGGCAATCCCGTTCCGAGCAGCCGCAGCGCCCGCGAAGCCATGGGCATCCCGGAAGAGGACAAGGTCTACCTGCTTCTGGATCACCTGACCATTCTCGGCTCCATTAAGGAAGGCTTTGCCCTGACAGACAGCGGCCTGTATTACAAGCATGACGGCGACGAGGGCAGCCGCTCCTGGGAAGCCTTCAT
This sequence comes from Clostridia bacterium, assembly GCA_017465155.1. Lineage (GTDB taxonomy): Bacteria > Bacillota > Clostridia > Christensenellales > Aristaeellaceae > UBA11524. The sequence goes on along the minus strand of JAFTWV010000018.1, from coordinate 920 downwards.
CACCGGCGCCATTTCCTGCCGCGACCGCACCAGCTGGCAGCAGGAGGGAACGCTGTCCATCGGCAGCACGCTTTCCTTCAGCATCACCACGGACGCAGAATCCCGTCTGGCTCGCTTCCTGGTTGATTTCCACAATCATGTTTATCATCAGATCACCGGCAAGACCGCACCGGAATCCTGGGCCGTCACCGACAGCAGCGACGTCGCCGCAGCTGCCGATACCACCCTGCTGGGCGACGATCAGGACGGCGGCAGCATCGTTGACACGGTAGCCTCTGCTGCACGCTCTCTGCTGGGCGGTTCCCTGCTCGGCGGCTCTCTGCTGGGCGGCGCGGCGCTGGGCAGTTCCGTCCTCAAGCGCGGCAATACCCCCTCTCGTCCCACGATCATGCAGCCCATCAGGAAGCCCGCTCCCTCCAAGTATCATACCCCCAAGGCCGCCGCCGCCCGCGCTGCCAAGCAGCAGCAGCGTACAGATCGTTCCGGCGGCATGGCCCGCCCGACGGACGGACTGGACAACCTCGGCCGCCCCGGCGCTCGTGATGTCCGCAGCAGCAAACCCCGGCCCAACGACCGCGGCGCTATGGCCAATCCCGGCGCTCGCGATGTCCGCAGCAGCATGCCCCGCCCCAACGACCGCGGCGCTATGGCCAATCCCGGCGCTCGCGATGTCCGCAGCAGCATGCCCCGCCCCAATGACCGCGGCGGTATGGGCGGACCCGGCGGGCGCGGCGGCATGGGCGGGCCCGGCGGTATGCGTGGTCCCGGCCGCGGCAAACGCTGACTCCATGTACGTTGACACATAGCCTGCAGCAACGGCGTCGTCTCCGTTTCCCGACGGATGCGGCGCCTTTTTTCGATTCTTCACGTAAAGTTAGGGAAAAAGGGTTGCAAAAAGAGCATAGAGGACTTCTAATTGA
>JAFTWV010000017.1 GCA_017465155.1 Clostridia bacterium | reverse complement strand
GTTGACATTTGATCTGTATTCCGATATCCTGTTCTTGGAGCATAGTTCGACTTCCTTTTTGTTGTCTCAGCAACTTCAATTAGAAGTCCTCTATGCTCTTTTTGCAACCCTTTTTCCCTAACTTTCCGTGAAGAATCTGTAATTTGCAATATCATCCGTCTGCGAGGAAAGCGTAAAGCCGAACAGCGTAAGTACCGTCATCAGCACACCAAAGAGAATGTAGTACACAGCGCACAGCACCGTCGCCGCAATTCTCACGCCCCTTCTCACCGGACTGCAGCCGAACCGGCCGATCAGCTTCATCGCGCCGATCACGATCGTCGGCAGCAGCCCCAGCGTACTTACCAGGAGAAGCCCCCAGCTCAGATGCACTTCAATCTTCGGATACCGCAGCAGAAGCAGTCCCTGCAGAAGGCCTACCGTCAGCAGCGCCGCTGGTGTCAGCATCACAGCCCACTCCGGCGCGCCCTTTGCCCATACGGCCAGCCGCTCCTTCCATTTTGTCCAGCGATTTGACTTGGGGATATCCGTCCGTGTGCATACCCGCCTGCGTTCCATCGGTCATGCGCCTCCTCGGTCCTCAAGAGCATTTCGTCCTTTTCTCAGGAAAATGTCGGTGATTATACCTGAAAAGGCCGAAAAAATCCGGGGCAGTCGGTCAACTGCACCCGGACAGGAAAGATTACCTGATCATCGCCTGCGTCTCCGCCCAGCCCTCGTCGACGGTCTGCTGATGACGCGTGGCGTAGGGGCCGATGGCCGTCACCTGCGCCATGGTACGCGGGAAGTGGATGCAGGTGTGGCCGGGGAAGTTGTTATCGGTGATATGCTGCACTTCGTGGGGCACGGAGTGGGTCGTCGCCATGCGGATGGTACCGTCGGCGAAAATCACCCACACAGGCTTGGGCGTCCATGTATTGCCGCCGAAGGCCTGCTCCATCTTGGCGGTGTCTGCGGCAGTCAGGGGCTCAGCCTCCGCGTGCTTGCCGAAGGAGAACATGTGCACCTGCCAGGAAATACCCGTGGAGTAATCATACACCGTAGCGTACTGATACCGGCGGCAGGCTGCGCGCACTGTGGAATACCAGTACTCGTACACCACGTTCTCCGCAGAAACGCGCACCGTGGTGCCAAGGCCGATGCTTGCATCCGGGGCAGTGGTAACCGTGGGCGCAATGGAGTTGCCGGCGCTGCCGTTGCTCGGGGCGCCGCCGTTGCTGATGGCGTTGGCGCTGTTCAGCGTTGCGATCGTCTGCTGGCCTGCCACGCCGTCGGCATACAGGGCATTCGCCCGCTGGAATTCCTTCACCGCGCGGTAGGTCTGGGCGCCGAACTTGCCGTCCGCCGTTCCCGAAAGGTACCCCAGTGCAATCAGGCGCTCCTGCAGCTCCTTGACGCTGCTGTTCGCATCGCCCTTGCGCAGGGTCAGCGCGGTCTGGATGGTCGCAGGCACCTTGGTGACTGTGGCAGTCGGCGCAGGAGTAGGCTTGGCTGCACTGGCGCTGTACAGGGCAGCGAGGGTCTTGCTTCCGGCAACGCCGTCGCGCACAAGGCCGTTACGCTGCTGGAAGTTATAGACCGCCTCGGCTGTGCCCGTACCGTACACACCGTCAGCTGTTCCCGAAAGATACCCCAACGAAATCAGTCGTTCCTGCAGGGCCTTGACCTCAGAGCCGGACATCCCCTTCTTGAGTGTCGTGAAGCTGCCAAGGACGCTGCCTGCCATCTGGCCGCCGTCCATGATGGCCGTGTTGGCATACAGCAGAATCTGCGTATCATAACCTGCCACACCGTCAACATCCAGGCCATTCTTCCGCTGGAAGGCACGGATGGCCGCTACATCGTCCGCCTTGCACACACCGTCCATCGCAGAGCTGTAATACCCCAGCTCCGTCAGACGCTGCTGCAGCCGGACAACCGCCTCACCCGTCACGCCCTGACGGATGACCACCACGTTTTCCTTCGTGACGGGCGCATAGGTGGGCGCTGCAGTGGGCGCAGGTGTGGCGACGACCGCAGTGGCCACAGGCGTGGCAGGAGCGGTATAATAAGCCGGAATGGCCAGATGAGAGAACAGCACGTCATAGGTCGCAGCACCTGCCACGCCGTCTGCGGTAAGGCTGTTCTTCCGCTGGAAGCTCTTCAGCGCCTCGACGCTCGCATCGCCGAACCAGCCATCCGCCTTTCCCGCAAGGTACCCCAGATCAATCAGCCGCTGCTGAACGAGCTTTGCATCATTGTTGCGCGTGCCGTCCCGAACCGTGCCTTCGGGCAGGATAAAGGTAGGCAGGGGCGTAGGGGAAGGCGTGGGGGTGGGCGTCGCCGTGGCATTGGCAGCCAGACCGCCGTTGCCCAGCAGCAGCGCCTGCGTATCTCCGCCGCAAACGCCATCCTGCTTCAGGCCGTTCTTCTTCTGGAAAGCCTTGACTGCCTTGACCGTCGCATTGTCATAGGTACCGGTGACTGCACCGGTATAGTAACCCTGTGCCTGCAGCTCGGTTTGGATGGTGCGGACGATCAGCCCCTTGTCGCCGGACTTGACGCTCAGGCCGCTGATGGCCGGGAGCGTCCTGACCTCGGTCTTTACGCCCTTGCTGTTCAGGGGCTTGCCGTAGAAGATGAAGGCCTGCAGATTCGCATCCACAATGCCGGTGATGGGATACTCGTTCACGCGCTGGAACGCCATGACGGCCTGCGCCGTGCCGACGCCGTAGACGCCGTCCGCCTTGCCGGTGAGGAAGCCCAGTTCAATGAGCGCCTCCTGCAGCGCCATGACCTGATTGCCGTCGGAGCCAGACTGGAGCACCTGATAGCTGGATGCATCCTCGCCGGGCTGCAGGGTGGGCACAGGCTCGGGCGTCGCAGTCGCCTTGACAATGGTCGCCAGACGCAGGTACTCCTTGCGGCACCAGCCGGTTTCACCGTTGTAGGTCACCTGCGCCCAGGAGCCGTTGAGCGCCTTGACCGTCACCGCTGCGCCCGCAGGAATGGCCGCCAGACGCTTGGCGCTGGTGGAGCGGGACGTACGCAGGTTCACATCGTCCAGCGCAACGGTGTCATAGGGGTATCCCGCAGCGGTAAACTCGCCCACGCTGCCGGTGCCTCCGGTGCTGCCGGTGCCTCCGGTGCTGACAGGCGCGTCCGTCTTCTCCACATACTTCTTGAAGACATAGCCCGTCCGCCCGTCATATTCGATCCTGTAAAAATTGCCCGATTCGCCCACGACCGTAACCGTGTCTCCTTCGGGAATGCGGACAATGACGTTCGCCTGCGAGGAGTTGGGCGTGCGGCGCATATTTGTTTCGTCATTCGTGACGCCCGTAAAGGGATAGCCCGCCGCCAGCGCAGCGCTCACCAGCAGCACAAGCACCGCTGCCAGCACAGCCAGCGAGCCCGTTTTGCCCTTCATTCGCTCCCAATAACGCATGGATGTGTTCCTCCGTATCCAAAGATGAGGATAATATACCATTCTTATTGTAAATCACCCACTCCCGCTTGTCAACAAAAGATGTAACAATTCGCCCGTTTGGGCTCAGCAGAAGGCTCACAAAAACGGGAGACCGGCTGCTGTAAGCGGTCTCCCGTTGCTTATGCAGTTATCGCTGGGCGGCGTTGAGCAGGGGGATCAGGAAAAATACCAGCCAGCCCGGATGCCACCAGCCGCACTGGAGGCCCAAAAGCAGGTAAATGATCGTCACCATGACCGGATTGCCCAGCAGGCGCAGCGGGCGGCGCTCATGGTCAGGCAGATAAAACAGCGGAATGGTCAGGAAGATGATCCAGCCAGGATGCCACAGGTGAAAGCAGAAGCCCAGCATCAGATAAGCCAGCACCACCACGAGCGGATAGGGAAAATGCATGCGGCGGCGCTCTTTTTCCCGGGCGGCTTTCTGCTGCACATGCTCGTAGTAGCTGCCATGGGGCAGAGGATCGTCGTCTACAGGCATTTCAGACTCTTCGCAGACGTTGGCTTCTTCGGAGGCTTCGGTTTCTTCGGCAGACTCCTCGCCGACGGCTTCGTATTCCGCCGCCTCCTGTGCACAGGACGGCTCAGGCAGCTGCAGACCCAGCAGCACGTCAAGCGATACGCTATACAGCTGTGCAAGAGCAATCAGGTTATCCGTATCGGGCGAAGACTCCGCCCGTTCCCACTTGGACACCGCCTGACGGCTGATATTCAGCTTCTCTGCCAGCTCCTCCTGCGACAGACCGTGGGCCCGGCGCATCTCAGCAAGTCGGTTTGCGTTTTCAATGGTCATGCTCATATCCTCCTGTAATGTCAGCCCGCTCAGCGGATGCTGCGGGCAGTGGATGCTTTTGATACATGCCCATTATACGACAGCGGCAGTGGATATACCATACATTTTGGGTTGAATTTTGGTTTTCCCGGAAGGCAACCGCCGGTTGCGTCTGTTTTTTCACCAACGGGGTATATATCGGGAATAAGAATCAGCTCGTTTCATGTGAAGATTCAATGAAATTTACAATTCCTGCAAGAATTCGCGAACATTTCCGGTAGGCAATGCGTCTAAATAGGTGTACAATTGTAAACGAATGAAACGAGTATCAAGGGGGGGACGAGCCATGCATCTGCGAAAGCGGTTGTCGCTGCTGTTGGCAGTGTGGCTTTGTCTGCCCTTTTTAACGCCAGCGAAGGCCTCTGAAGACGAAGAGGGCCGGGAGAACCGTGCGTTGCTGCTGGGCTGCGACCGTTTTGTCAGTCAGACGGACACCACGCCCTCTGCTGCCAATAATGTCGGACGGATGGCTTCTGCGCTGTCCGGAGGCACGATGAATCTCCAAACACTGGTGACGCGCGCAGAGGGCGTTGCCACCACCGGCGAGCTTGCAGGTCTGATTCTCGATGCGTTTTCCGACGCAGACGCGGATGATGTGAGCATCTTCTACATCAGCACCCACGGCGTATGGGAGGAAAGCCTGCCCGGCGGCGGCATGACGCTCCTGCTGTCCGACGGCGTGACGGAAAGCGGCGTAACAGCCCGGCAGCTGCGCACGATGTTTGACCAGATCAAAGGCCACAAGGTGCTGCTGCTGGATGCATGCCATGCCGGCGCGATGATCGGCAAGGGCGCTGGCGTACTGCTGGATAATGTGTTCTCCGGGCCGGATTATACGGTGGTCTGTTCCTCCGGCGGTGCGGAGGAAAGCTGGTTCTGGTCAGGCGACATCGACGGCGAACGTCTGGCGGGCGCAGGGTACTTCTCCGGCGCGCTGGTTCGCGCCTTGTCTCTGGAGGGCGGATACGGCGCCGATGACAACCGCGACGGCGGCATCACCCTGACCGAGCTGAAGCGATATCTGCTGGCCAATCACGGCGCTTCCACCGTCCGCACCTATCCGGAGGACAGCGAATTTCCCCTCCTCACCTATGACGCAGCCTCCTATACAGGCCGCGGCCGCGACGCTGTCATCGAGGGTGTGACCTTCGATTCGGACGTACTGCTGCCCGGGGATCCAACGGTATACTTCACCTTCAACGTCGTCCGCAGCGTGCAGGTGGCGTACCAGCTGGTGTATCACCGGCAGGGCCGCTGGGATTTTGACAATGCCCAGCTGATTTACGACAACAACGGCGCCTTCAGCCCCTGGGCTATGGCAGGCCGTACCCTCCCGCCCGGCATGAAGGAACGCGCCATCACGTTGGACCGCGCTGATACCGGCAGCTCCGGCTATGTGCTGCTGCAGCTGCTGACCATTGAGCGGGGCATGCCGTCGGTGGTCTGTTCCCGGGTGCTGTGCGTGCCGCCGGAGAGCGGCGATCCCCAGCTTGCGGTGGATACCTCCTCCTCCTTCTGCCCGGAATACTATGAGGAGCTGAATTTCACCGTGAACCACCTCTTCCCCTGCGAGCTGACGGTTACCATCGAGGACGAGGACGGCAACACCGTGCGGCGTCTGTCTTCACGGCAGGCCACCAGACCGGAGCAGCTCATTCCCGGCGGCACGTCCTTCACCTGGGACGGCCGCAGGAACGACGGCAGCCTCGCCGAATCGGGCAAGTACCGCATCCGCATCAAGGCTTATGTGGGCGCGGAAAAGTACGAGATCCTGTCCGAGGAACTCTGGCTGCTGGGATTGGTTGGGTAAGTGACTATGCGGCGGCTTCCATATTGGAGGCTGCCGCCTTTGCTGTGCTGCATTCCCGCTTCCTTCAGCAGTATACAAAAAAGGGGAGGGCTTCAGCGTGCATGGGATATCCTTCATGTGACATCATGCGAATAAACGGAATCGCATCCGGTCAAGGCCCGCGGTTCCTTGTATTGCGATGATGGAATGACAGCGATAAACGTGAATTTGGCGGGTAGTAACATGATCGAGTAGCCACCATATCCAACTTCGCAACACTCAGCCCCTTTCGTAACACCCCCGCCCGGCCGCAAAGGAGCGCGGAGTTCCGGCCGCGCCGCGACGCCGAAGGG
>JAFTWV010000136.1 GCA_017465155.1 Clostridia bacterium | reverse complement strand
GTGTCCTCCTGCGTGTTTTATGAGACGGATCGCGGCATCCGCCTCAAGACCCGTCGCGGGCGCGGCGGCACGGTGGAGGGCATCCAGCTGACCAACCTGGTGATGGAAAAGGTCATGTGCCCCTTTGTGTTCAACATGTACTACTCCTGCGGCACGGACATGAGCATGAAGCACGTGTGGGAAAAGATGCCCTATCCGGTGACCGAAGGCACGCCCTGCCTGCGTGACGTGTCCATCTCCGGTGTGCGGGCGCGCCAATGCACCGCCTGCGCAGGCTTCTTCTACGGCCTGGCGGAAATGCCGGTGGAGGGCATCTCCATGCAGGATGTGGTGGTCGAGATGGATCCCGATGGTGCGCCCGGTCGTCCGGCAATGATGAGCGGCTTTGATGATATGCAGGGCGCGGGCTTCTTCCTGCGCAATGCGGTGAGCGTTGATCTGCGCGGCGTGAAGGTGCGTGGGGTCAAGGGCGAATGGCGCGATATTGACGAAAGCGTCAACTTGGAGGGATAAAGAAATGAAGAATTACAAGCTGTGGTATGCTGCACCCGCAAAGAACTGGAATATTGCTCTGCCGCTTGGAAATGGCCGGATGGGCGCAATGATCTTCGGCGGTACGGTGCTGGAACGCATCAGCTTGAACGAGGATACCTGCTGGTACGGCGGTTTCCGTGATCGCGTCAATCCGGATGCGAAGAAGTATCTGCCTGTGGTGCGTCAGCTGCTCAAGGAGGATCGCATCTCCGAGGCGCAGGAACTGGCGGAGGAAGCGCTCACTGCCACCCCTGACGGCGAGCGTCACTATGAAGTGCTGTGTGATCTGATCCTGCAGCAGCTTGATGGTGACCGTCCTGAGGGTCTGCATGGCATGCGTAATATGCGCGGCGGCGACATGGCACGCCATGAGCGGGAGGTCAGCGAGTACCGCCGCGAACTGGATATCCGCGACGGCGTACATACAGTTAACTATGTCCGCAAGAACAAGGCTGTTCGCCGCGAGAGCTTCATATCCACCCCTCATCAGGTGTTTGCTATGCGTCATGAGGGATTCCCTGCCCGTGTGCTGCTGCGCCGCGGCAGCTATGTCAACCGCATTGACAAGGTGGATGACAGTACCATCCTGCTTACCGGCCAGACGGGCGACGGCGGTGTGGAATACATGGCCGTCTGCCGTGCAGTGGGCGAAGGCGTGCATGTGATTGGCAACACCATGCATGTGGGCGAAAAAGCGGATATCTTCTTGGCTGCCGCGACTTCTTATCGATTTGATGATCTGCAGGCTGAGTGCCTGGCAAAGCTGGAAGCCGCCGTCGCTGCCGGGTACGATACTGTCAAGGCGGCGCATGTGGCTGAACACCGCAGCGTGATGGACAGGTGCTGCCTGTCGCTCTGCGGAGACGAGTCGTTGGACGAACTCCCTACCGACCGCCGCCTCGCTCGCTATGGCGAGGGTCATGCCGACAACGGCCTGGAGGAGATGTATTTCGCCTTTGGCCGCTACCTGCTGGCTGGCTGCTCCCGTCCGGGGACGCTGCCTGCGAACCTCCAGGGTATCTGGAACGATGACTTTCATCCTGCCTGGGACGGAAAGTACACCATCAATATCAACACCGAAATGAACTACTGGCCGGCGGAAAGCTGCAATCTCAGTGAAATGCACCTACCTTTGTTTGACCACCTGAAGCGCATGCGTCCTCACGGTGAGCATGTGGCGCGGGCAATGTATGGTGCGCGTGGCTGGATGGCTCACCACAATACGGATTTGTGGGGCGATTGCGCCCCGCAGGATACTTATTGCCCGGCAACTTACTGGCCCATGGGTGCGGCCTGGCTGACGCTCCATATTGCAGAGCATTACCGCTTCACGCTGGATGAAGCGTTCCTGCGTGACCACTATGACCTGATGGAGGGCGCAGCAGAATTCTTCCTGGATGCAGCTGTCGAGCGTGAGGATGGTATGTATACGATCAGCCCCTCTTCCTCGCCGGAGAACGTGTATATTACGCCCTCCGGTGAGAGTGGCACACTGACGGATGCGGCGGCCATGGACGGGCAGATCCTTTATGCGCTCATGTCCGCCCTGGAGGAATGTGGCGCGGTGCTGGGCCGGGATACGGCGAAGTATTCCGCCTTCAAGGCCAAACTGAACCCCGTGCAGATCGAGGATGGCCGCATCAAGGAGTGGCTGCGGGAGTGCAAAGACGGCTGCCCCGGCCATCGGCACATCAGCCACCTCTTCGCCCTCTATCCCGGCTGGCAGATTACCCCGGACACACCGGCGGAGTTTGCCGCGGCCCGCGCGACGCTGGAGAAGCGTCTCAGCTGCGGCGGCGGCCACACCGGCTGGAGCCGTGCATGGATCATGTGCCTGTGGGCTCGCCTGCTGGACGGCGAAAAGGCAGGCGAGAACATCCGTCTGCTGCTGGAGCGCTCGACGCTCCCGAACCTGTTCGACAACCATCCTCCCTTCCAGATCGACGGCAACTTTGGTTCTGTTGCGGGCATGGCGGAAATGCTTGTACAGAGCCACGAGGGTTTCCTGCGTCTCCTTCCTGCTGTTCCGACCCGGTGGAAAACTGGTGAAGCGAAGGGCATCAAGGCAAGAGGCGGCTATACTGTGGATATTTGCTGGAATGGCGCAGCCTATACGGCGGAGATTACCGCGCAGACGGATCGTGTGCTGAAACTTGCTGATGGACAGACGCACGCTCACAAAGCTGGAGACGTGATTCGGATTGTGGGATAAGACCAAACTACACAGCTGAAGTACTTGTGACACAAGTCTGCTCATTGCCTCAATAGTAGGAGGAAATCAAAATGACTATCTTCATTTGTGGCGATTCCACTGCTGCCACTTACGCACCGGAAAATGCCCCGATTACGGGCTGGGGACAGCTGTTGGAGGAGTTTATACCCGGCGTGAATGTGGTCAATAAAGCCGTAGGCGGCCGCAGCACGAAGTCATTCATGTCCGAAGGCCGTCTGGTAGATATCGAGAAGACCATCCAGCCTGGTGATCTGCTGCTGATCCAGTTCACCCACAATGATACCAGCGATCTGGTCTGGCGGCACACGGATCCCCATACCTCCTTTGCGGCGAATCTGGAGATCTTCGTGGATACTGCCCGCATTCACGGTGCGATTCCTGTGCTGATGACACCCATCCCCCGCCGCTGGTGGCGGGCGGGTCGCATCATCAATGCCCATGGCGAGTACCCCGACGCCATCCGCCGGGTGGCCATGCAGAGGGGCGTCATCCTGCTGGATGTGCTGGCGGAAAGCACCCGGATCATTGAAGAGATGGGCGATGAGGCAACTGTTCCGCTCTATCTGAATGTGGAGCCTGGTCTGTATCCGGCTTATCCGGACGGCTCCAGGGATGACACCCATACCCAGCGCGCCGGCGCGGAGTTCTTCGCAAAAATGACGGCAGACATGCTGCGCGAGCAGCGCCTGATTTAAGGAGGAGACACCATGTACATCATTGCCAAGGATGGCTCAGGGGATTTCACATCCATTCAGGCAGCCATCGACGCAGTGCCCATGAGCAACCGCCACCCGGTCATTCTGCTTGTTCGGATGGACGAGTATCATGAAAAAATCGTTGTCAACAAGGACAACATCCGTATCATCGGTGAAGCCCGTGACCGCACTGTCATCACATGGGATGATGCAGCCAGCACCATCGGTGCAGACGGCACGCCGAAGGGAACGTTCTGCAGCTATACATTCCTCGTCACTGGCAACAACGTGGAAGTGGAGAACATTACCATCCGCAATGACGCAGGCGATGGCGCACTTGTCGGACAGGCCGTGGCGGTCTATGCAGCGGGTGATCGGGGCGTGTGGCGCAATGTGCGCATGTTCGGCTGCCAGGATACGCTCTTCTGCGGTCCTGTCCTGAACAAGGTTACCAAGGAGGCGCTGCCCCGTCTTGTGCCGGAGGGCGTGCTCTCCGTGGGTGACTGCCCGCTGGTGCTGGGACGGCAGTACTTTGAGGACTGTCACATCCAGGGCGATGTGGACTTTATCTTCGGCCCGTATGCCTGCTGGTTCGAGCGCTGTACGCTGTACATGAACAAGCGGGGTGGCTTCTACACCGCTGCAAATACGCCGGAACTGGCTCCCTATGGGCTGGTCTTCCACAAGTGTCATCTGACCGGTGAATGCGAGCCGGGCAAGGCGTATCTGGGCCGTCCGTGGCGGAAGTTCGCGTATACCCAGTTCATCGAATGCGAGATGGACGAATGTGTTGCGCCTGAGGGCTTCCAGGATTGGGGCGAAACGAAGATCACCCGCCGCTGCGGCGAGTACAAGACCACCGGTGCGCGGGCAGATCAGTCTACCCGCCATCCTCTGCAGGCGCGATTGAGTGATGAGGAAGCAGCAATGCTGACTATTCGCAACGTCATTGGTGGCTTCGACGGATGGAACCCCGCAAAACGTACGCCTACCTGGTTCCTCTGCGGCGATTCTACCATGGCGGATTATCCGTCCAAGGATGCCCCCATGACCGGCTGGGGTCAGGCGCTCAAGGGACTGGTGGACGGTGTGTTTGTCGAAAACTGCGCTGTATGTGGACGCTCCAGCAAGTCCTTCATCGCCGAAAAGCGACTGAATTTTGTTGAGCTCTGCCTGCGCAAGGGCGATAAACTCTTCATCCAGTTCGGGCACAATGATGAAAAGCCTGACGTTGAGCGCGCCACCGTCGTCCGCGTGACCTACCCGGAATATCTGGGCATGTACATTGACGCGGCACGCCGACAGGGCGCAGAGCCGATCCTGCTCACGCCCATTGTCCGCCGCCACTTTGACGATAACGGCAAGCTCAAGCACACCCACGGGGATTACCCTGCCGCCATGCGCGACCTGGCAGACTACCGCGGCGTGCGCCTGCTGGATATGGAAAAGGCCACCGAGCAGCTTCTGACATCTCTTGGAGAAGATGGGTCGAAGAACCTCTTCAACTGGCAGGAACCGGGCCATCCCAACTACCCCGACGGCGTGCAGGACAACACCCACCTCAATTTCACCGGCGCTGTGCGTCTGGCGCAGCTCGCCCTGAACCTGCTGGAGGAAAAC
>JAFTWV010000135.1 GCA_017465155.1 Clostridia bacterium | reverse complement strand
TGGTGGACGTGAACACTATTATCGGCGACCCGGTACAGGCGTCCGGCGGCGCAACGATCATCCCCATCAGTAAGGTAAGTTTCGGATACGTCACCGCAGGCGGCGATCTGTCCACCCAGGAGAAGGCCCGACGCGCTGTTGAGCCCGTCGATTTCCCCTTTGCAGGCGGCAGCGGCGCGGGCGTGTCGGTGCAGCCGGTGGGATTCCTGGTCGTACAGGACGGCAGTGTCCGCATGCTGCCCGCCAGCTGCCAGACCGTGGCGGATCGCGTGGTCGATCTCATCCCCACGGTAATGGAGGACGTTAAGAACCTCATCAGCAAGTCCGGCTCAGCCGGGATGATGTAATGCGCCGCCTTCTATCATTGACCGCGGCCATTCTCTGCCTGTGGATGCTAATTCCCTCCTCCGCTGTAGCGCAGGAGGTCGGCACCAGCGCCCTGGCCTGCGTGATCATCGACGAAAACAGCGGGCGCGTGCTGCTTTCCCACAACGCAGAAACCGCTCTGCCCATGGCCTCCACCACAAAGGTGATGACCGCCCTTCTCGCCCTTGAAGACGGCGATCTGGACGCTCCCGTTACCTGCAGCCGCAATGCCTTTGGTGTGCCAGGAACAAGCATCTACCTTGCCCAGGGTGAAACGCTGACCCTGCGGGAGATGCTGATGGGGCTGATGCTGGCCTCCGGAAACGATGCAGCCACTGCCATCGCCGAACACATCGGAGGTTCAGTGGAGGTTTTTTGCCGCATGATGACCACACGCGCTGCGGAGCTTGGCTGTAAAAACACCGTATTTCTCACGCCCCACGGCCTGCCCTGCGAGGGCCATTACACCACCGCCCACGACCTGGCACTTATCGCCCGGGAAGCTATGTCTCACCCGGAGTTCCGCGAGATCGTCGGCACCTCCCGTGCGACCATCCCCTGGGAGGGCCGCAGCTACGACCGGGTGCTGAACAACAAGAACAAGCTGCTGACTACCTACGAGGGCGCAACAGGCATCAAGACCGGCTACACCAAAAAGGCCGGGCGCTGCCTGGTCTTCGGCGCGGAGCGGGACGGTATGCGGATCATCGGCGTGGTGCTCAATTGCTGGGACTGGTTCAATGAGTCTGCCCGGTTGATGGACATTGCCTTCGAGCTCTACGAGGCCGTGACGATGCTGAATGCCGGCGACACTGCTGCCACACTGGACGTGCAGAACTCCGACGGCTGCACGGTGGACGCAGTGCTCTCTGCCGACCTGACCGGCGTAGTTGCCAAGGGCAGTCTCCCGCAGGTGGAGATCGACCTGCCATCTACGCTGGACGCACCGGTTCAAGCAGGACAGGTGCTTGGTATGGCTCGTCTGATCAGCAACGGCGTGACGGTTGCTGAATCGAATATTATCGCTGCAAGCGATGTCGAACGGGACGACTTCCCGGCCCGGTGGCTGATGTACTGGCGCAACTGGCTGGGGACGCCCCATGCTTGAATAGAGCCCGGAAGCATTGCTTCCGGGCTTAACTCGATGCATTAAAGCTTTATCGCCTTGGTAGCGATTGATGAATTGATATACTTGTCCAGCGCGCTTCCACCGATGTCCTCATAAAAGCCAATGATCGCAAAGCCCGCCTCTATTTGACCCTGTATTTGATCTTCCAAGGTGTGACTCCAAAGATAACCATCTGCTTCTACGATCGCCCTCGTCTCCGGATCGTCCATGTGATCAATATCAGCATATGGGATCGTGTTCTCTACTTGCAGGATTCCTTTTTCAAACTTACCGACATTAAAAATGCAGCTGATTGGATTCCCAAAGCCTGCCAGCAACAAGCCATTTCTCTTCAGCACTCGCGCGCATTCTTTCCACACAGTTCTGACATCGTCAATATATCCGTTTGACCAGGGATGTACGATACAGTCAAAACTTTCATCTGCGAATGCAGACAGATCTTGCATATTGCCCTGAATCGTTTTGATCGTAAGACCATCCCTTTTAGCAACAAACGCATCCTTTTCCAACTGTACCTTGCTGTTATCAAACACGGCAACATCTGCGCCAGCAGCCGCCAATATCGGCCCCTGCTGTCCTCCGCCACCTGCCAGGCAAAGCACCTTTTTCCCTTCCAGTTTCTCTGGAAACCAATTCGCAGGCACTGGCTTCGCCGGTGTTAACACAATACTCCATTTGCCTTTTCTGGCACGCTCTACTTCTTCTTTTGAAACGGGAATCGACCACACATCATTGTTCTCAGATCGTTTATCCCATATCTGTGAGTTTGCTACAATGTATGTCATGCTTGTCCTCCTTTCATCGGACACATAGTGCCCGGAAGCATTGCTGCTTCCGGGCTTGTTGCTATTACGATTTAAGTTTTTCCGTCTTCATGGCGCGGATGTGCTTGTTCCGCATGAAATACAGGCAAACCAGCACACCCAGCACCGCCTGCAGTGCAAAACACATCTGCGCGCCGCTGCCCTTTCCGGTTCCAAAGGCGGCAGTGAGGACACTGCCCACATGCTGGCTTGCCATCAGTGGCTCAAACACAGCATCCACCAGCAGTCCGCCGAGAAAATACCCCAGCGGGATGGTGAAGAACTGCAAGGAGTTACGGCAGGCAAAGACCCGGCCCTGGATATCCTGAGGGATGGATGTCCGCATGATGGCATCCAGATTGGCGTTCATCAGCGGGATGCAGATCCACCCCAGGAACGCGCCTATGCACCAGACAGGCGCCGTCTGTCCGAAGGCCAGAAGGAAGTTCTCCGTGGACATGGAGAACAGCAGCGTCCAGCAGACCACGCGCACCCGGCTTTTGGGGGCAGGCAGCAGCGATGCGATCACGCTGCCGATGAGGGTGGTCACGCCCGTGAGGCTGTTGATCAAGCCCAAAGCGGCTTCTCCCCTGCGCGGAATCACCATGGCCGGTAGTGTCGCATTGAACATAGAGGCCACCAGGTTGATCGCCGCCAGGAAGAACACCAGCATCAGGATGCCCCGCTTCTGCCGCAGGAAGGACAAGCCTTCGCGCACAGACGCCAGCAAGGTTTCTTTCTTCTTCGTGCGCTTCTCCCCTTCCGGGATGCGGATGAACACCAGCAGCACCACAAACGCCACCGCAAAGGTGAACAGGTCAAAGAGGATGACCGCATCCATGCCCAGCAGCGTCATCATGGCCGTGGCGATGATGGGATTCAGAATGCCGTTGAGACTGGAGGACAGATAGCGCAGTCCGCCGACCTTCTGATAATGCTTGCGGGGCAGCAGCGCTGTGGTCGCGACCTCCGACGCAGGCTGCTGGACCGTATTCATCAGTCCATTCACCGCGTTGAGAATGTACAGATGCCACACCTGCAAAGCCTCCGTCTTCAACAGCACCAGGGTGGCAATGGTGGTCAGCGCCGCCATCGCATCGCAGACGAGCATCGTCCGACGCTTGTCCCAGCGGTCAGAAAGCGCACCGGCAAAGATAGAACACAGCACATAGGGTGCGTAGGAGGAGATCATCAGCCCTGCGGTCACAAGGGCGCTGCCCGCCTGGGTGTAGCTCCACACCACCAGCGCGTAGCTGGTCACGGCGCTGCCCAGGCCAGAGAAGGCCTGCGTCACCCACAAAATCAGGAAAGCGCGCATTTCGCGCAGAGTCGTCATCATAGATTTCAGTTTGAATTTCATTTTATTCGCTCCTGTTCATGTTGAATTGGTCAATCATCAACAGGAGAAGCGGCAATGGCCAGCACCATGGGTGCGGCGCCTCCCTTCTTTAGCAATCGATCCAAATACCTTCATCCCTGATCAAAGCATTTTGCATGCTGCGATAGAATCGCTGAGATTCTTCATTTGCTGCAATCAAACCAACCAGCGTGTCAATACCGCGTCCTTTCAACTCTGTACGCAGCGCTGCTATCAATGCCTGGGCAACGCCCTGATGCCGGAAGCTTTTCAGCACGCATATCCAGTCAAGGTAACACTTTATGGAACCGTCAAAATGGCTGGGAATCAGCGCTGCATCAATGCGGCCCACAATCTCGCCCATTTCCGTCATTGCCACGAATGACAGCGCTTTTTCATATCGTTTATCCTGGAATGAAACGCGCACCTTATCCTGATAGCCCGTTTCCTCCGTCCAACGGTAGAAGCCTGGTTCTTCCTCGCTCAGGCGGCGTTCATAGGCAAACAGCGCAGGGAGATGCACCTCCATCAGGCATTCAACACGCCATAAAGATGTATCCCGCACATACACCCGGCTGTCCTCCCCGTAGATGCTCACGCGGTTCTCCAGGTAGGAGAAGCCATATCTCTCGTACAGGCCCACATGGTCGGTGCTCAGATAGACCCGCGCTGCGCCCTGCTCGCGGGCTGCGGCGCAGGCATGGTCGATGAGCTTGCCGATATGGCGGTTTCCGCGGTATTCCGGGGCAGTGTGGACAAAGCCGATCCACGGGCCGTAGGGTGCGTCCACGCAGTCACGCTCGGTCAGGGTCAGGAAGGAGACGAGCTTGTCCCCTTCCGTCAGCAGATAAACCGTGCCTTTGCCGACATTATGGTGAAACTCGTCCTTCTCTAGCAAGTTCGCCAGATATTTTGCCGCACGCCATTCGTTGTCTGCGATGGCGGCGCGCCAGTGAGGCTGGTCGTTACAGGCGAAGTAGTCGATGATGTGCATTAGCGTACCTTTCCGTCCAGGATGTCGAGGCCCTGCTCCTCCTGGAACTGGTTGGTGTAGAGCTGGTAGTAATAGCCCTGCTTGGCGATCAACTGGCGATGGGTGCCGTCCTCGGTGATCTTGCCATTCTGGATGACCAGGATTCGGTCAGCGCTGCGAATGGTGGACAGTCGATGGGCGATGATGAAGCTGGTGCGTCCCTCCAGTACGGTTTGGATAGCATTCTGGATGAGCTGCTCCGTTTCGGTATCCACGGAGGAGGTCGCCTCGTCCAGCACGAAGATGGACGGGTTGGTCAGGATCGCGCGGGCAAAGGAGATCAGCTGCTTTTGGCCGGTGGACAGGCGGTTGCCGCCCTCGCCGACATTGGCATTGAAGCCGTCCTGCATCTTGAGGATGAAGTCCTCCGCGCCGACCATGCGGGCCGCCGCCCGGACTTCCTCAATGGTCGCATCGGGGCGGCCATAGCGGATGTTGTCTGCCACGGTTCCGGAGAACAGGTGGGGCGACTGCAGCACATAGCCCAGATTCGACTGGAGCCACAACTGGCTGCGGGTACGGTAATCCGCGCCATCGATCAAAATCCGACCGGAAGTCGGTTCGTAAAAGCGGCAAATCAGGTTGACGATGGTAGACTTACCGGAGCCAGTCTCACCAACAAGAGCAATGGTCTGGCCATGATCGACGTGCAGGTTGAAGTGCTCCAGCACCTGCTCACCATCCTTGTAGCGGAATGTGACATCATCAAAGTCGATGTCACCGATAAGCTTGGGCCAGTTTTCCTTCTTCGGATGGAAGTTGTCGCCAAAGACAGCCTCCACCTCGGGAGAATCAACGATATCAGGCTCGGTCTCCAGCAGAGAGACCACGCGCTCCGCTGCAGCCTGGGAGGACTGCAATTCCGCGAAGATGCGGGCGATATCGCGCACCGGCTGGAAGAAGCTGACGGTGTAATTCACAAACACCTGCAGGGTGCCGATGGTCATCACCGCGCC
>JAFTWV010000134.1 GCA_017465155.1 Clostridia bacterium | reverse complement strand
CTTCAAATCCCGCTTGGGCTTCCTGCTGGTGAGCGCCGGCTGTGCCATTGGCATCGGCAATGTGTGGCGTTTTCCCTATGTGGCAGGGCAAAACGGCGGCGGCATATTTGTGCTGTTTTATCTGCTGTTCCTCCTGTGCTTGGGCGTACCGGTGCTGACGATGGAATTTGCCGTCGGCCGCGCCAGCCGCAAAACCGCTGTGGAGGGCTACAAGGCCCTTGAAAAACCGGGACACAAGTGGCATCTGCACGGTTGGATGGCCATGCTCGGCTGCTATCTGCTGATGATGTATTACACCACCGTTGCCGGGTGGATGGTAAACTATTTCGGCAAATTTCTTACCGGCGTCTTTTCCGCCGGGATGGACAAATCCGCTGTGGACGGCGTGTTCTCGGCGATGCTGCAACATCCTGCGGAGATGATCTTCTGGATGGCGCTGACCGTCATTGCGGGCTTCGCTGTGGTGAGCCTTGGCCTGCAAAAGGGGCTGGAGCGCATCAGCAAGTGGATGATGCTCGCGCTGCTGGGGCTGATCGTGGTGCTGGCCGTCCACAGCCTGACGCTGAAGGGAGGCATGGACGGCGTGAAGTTCTACCTGCTGCCGAGCCTCAAACAGGTGCAGAGCGTCGGCGGGCTGGGCAGAGTGATCGTCGCGGCGATGAATCAGGCCTTCTTCACCCTGAGCATCGGTGCAGGCTCCATGCAGATCTTCGGCAGCTACATGTCCCGGGACAATACCCTTGCAGGCGAATCTGTGCGCATCTGCGGGCTGGATACCTTTGTGGCACTGATGAGCGGCATGATCATCTTCCCCGCCTGCTTCTCCTATGGCGTGGAGCCGGATGCAGGCCCCTCGCTGATCTTCAAGACGCTGCCCAATGTGTTCGTCAACATGACAGGAGGGCGCATCTGGGGCGCGCTGTTCTTCCTGTTCATGACCTTCGCCAGCTTCTCCACGGTGATCGCGGTGTTCGAGAACCTGCTGGCTTTCTGCATCGACACCTTCGGCTGGAGCCGCAAAAAGGCGGTGCTGCTCAACTGCGGCTTTATGCTCATCGCCAGCCTGCCCGCATTGCTGGGCTATAATCTCCTCAAAGATGTACGGCTCATCCGCGGCATGGACATCCTGGACACGGAGGATTTCATCGTCAGTAACCTGCTGCTGCCCATTGGGTCGCTGGTGTATCTGCTGTTCTGCGTCAGCAAATGGGGCTGGGGCTTTGATAAATACCTGACGGAAGCCAACACCGGCAGCGGTCTGAAGCTCTCTCCGAGGCTCAAGCCAGTGTTCCAGTTTGTGCTGCCGGTGCTGATTGTCATCATTCTCATCTGCGGTCTGCTGCCGCAGCAGTAAGGAGGCCCCCATGAAAAGCTATCTCATCAAGGACACGACCCGCGAGGAGCGAGAACAGATCGTCGCCGAAGCCCTGGGCAATATCGAGGCCTCTTGCGACGGCTGCATGCCCGGCCTGGCGGAAATGTATCAGGCCTATATCGATGGCAAAATGGAGCTGCGCGAGTGCAACGCAACCTTCAACAAGGGGTATATTTCCGGCAGGCAGGGGCCCGAACGCGGGGGAAGCTGCCTGCAGGGGCTGTGATATGGAAAAAGCGGCGGTCAGTGCGACCGTCGCTTTTCGCATATATAGAGAATGATGCTGCCCACCACATCCAACACAAAGATGCACTGGCTGACCGCCAGCACGAACGCCCACGCCGTGAACAGGCGTCCCGCGCGCCAGTCAAGGTACACGCTCCGCAGGGTATAGGCGGAGGTCGCCAGCAATAGCAGTGCGTTCAGAAGGAAGATGACGATTACCGCAGGCGGCGCAGCAAAGAGCATGATCCCATATACAAAGGTAATCGCATAGTAAGGAATCAGCGTCAGCTTGACAAGCATTCCCGCAAGAGCGGCCCCTTCCTTCCTCCTCATTGCATGAATGATGTTTATCCCACAGGCGACAACCAACCCTGCCATCCATGCCAGCACCGGCACGAATGTCCACGACTCCAACTGCCGCAGCACCTCCAGCAGCAAAACGCCTGAATAGGGCCACAGCGCCAGCAGCAGGATCTGCCAGTTGAGTTTTCGCATCAAAAAGCCCCCTTTCCGCTGTCATTGTAGCATAGGCGGCCACGTGTCACAACGGAAAGGGGGATTTTTTCATGCAATTCTCATATGTGTCAGATTTTCATCGTCTCAGCATATTCCTCCAGCAGTGCGTTGATGAGGCCCTCATGCTCGTAGAACACATCATCGCATTCGCTGAAGATATCATCGTTTTCATCTTCCGCATCCGGACAGGCCTTGTAAGCCTCATAGGCCCGCAGCAAATTCACCTTCAGCGGCTCCGGCAGGATGGACAGCACAGTCTCCACCTCCGCCTTCAGATCGCTGGCTTCGTTGACATTGAAAAAGTACTGGTCATGCCCGCCATTGCCCACCTCGCTCTGGTAGGTCATCAGCTGTGCATAGGGGGCAGCAGCTTTCCCTGCCGTCCAAAGATCCCACATTCTGTTCCACTTGCGATCCTTTTCGGGCAGCTTTTCCTTCTTTGCGAACAGATCAAAAATCCCCATAAGTGCCTCCTTACTTTACCGGTACACCTGCCTGCTCCGCAGCCTGACGCATCACGGCGGCAGCCTTCATGTAAGCCGCATGATCCGGCAGGTGTTCCACAAAGACTGGGATGTCGTCACCCAGCGCATGAGCAAGTTCCGTCACCAGCGGCAGGTCGATGCTGCCTTCCCCCGGGGGAACCTCGTTGATATTCACCGGCAGCGCGCCCTCGGAGATCAGCACATCCTTGGCATGGATGGACACGATGCTTTCCCCCAGCAGCTCGAAGCAGTGGGCGATAAAGCCCGACGCATCACGATAGCGCTCCACGCCGTTGATCATGTTGCAGTAATCCATATGCACCTTGAAGGCGCTGCGGTCAACATCCCTCATCAGCTGCAGATACTGCTCTGGGGATTCAGGCACCATCCACGGCATGGGTTCCAGGGAGTAGGCCGTATGGGCGGGCTTCACGGCATCAATGATGCGCTGCGTGTTTTCCACGACCCGTTCGTACACCTCACGGGTGCCCAGCGCGGGATGATAGCCATCCCACAGCTCCGCCATGGAGCCGGAGATGTTCACACAGCAGTTCGCACCGACTGTTTCAGCCAGCTCCAGCTGACGGATGTTCCAGTCGAGATTCGCCGCACGTTCCTTTTCATCCCGGGCCATGACATTGCGCCACGCGCCGACCTCGCCAATGAGCAGGTCGTTGTCGCGGCAGCACTGCAGATAATCACGGATGACATGGGCAGGCGCTGTGCTCTCCACCGGGAAGATCACTGCACTATACCCCAGTTCCTTCACATGCGCGAGCCATTCCTTGGGACTTGAGTAGGGCTTCATCACAGAACCGCCAAGCCGCATACGATTTCCTCCTTACCAGGTATGCTTTGCCAGCCGGACGATGGAGGGATCAATGCTCTTCACATCCGGCGAGGCAGTCATGGCCATCGAGTAACGCAGGTCGGTGGTGATGTTTTCGATCACCCCACGCACGCCCTCTGCACCCTTTTCCCGTAGGGGCTGCATCAGCGGACGGCCCACGCAGGCGCCCGTCGCGCCCAGGGCCAGGCACTTGAGCACGTCCAGACCGGACTGGATGGCGCAGTCCACAAACAGTGCCGCTTCGCCGTTCACTTCTTCAGCGATCTCCGGCAGCACCATCAGCGGAGGCACAGCGGTGTCAATGCGGCCGTTGTGGTGGCTGACCACCATGCCCTTCACGCCGCAATCCAGGCACTTACGGGCCTCCTTGCGGGAAAGCACGCCCTTGATAAAGAAGGGCAGCTTGGTGGCCTTCACCATGTCAGCCAGTTCCGCGGAGGACAGGGGGAACATAGCCATGCCCTCGATCACGTCATAGCCGCCGCGGGAAAAAGCATGATCCGTGTCAATGCCAACGCCCAGGCAGCCGATCTCCTCCGCATGGCGGATCTTGTCATACACGGATTCGCGGTCCGCATAGGGCTTGATGATCTTGATGACCTGCGCACCGGTGGCAACCATGCGCTCCAGCTCGTCCTTGGGGCCCATGCCACTGAAGACGAGGGCGCCGGCCTGATTCGCGCCGTCCGCCATGGCAGCCATGCCGTCGGGGTACTGGTTCGCCATGTGAGAGAGGGCCGCCGTTGCAACGGGGGTAGCAAAGGTCTTGCCGAAGAGCGTCATCTCCGTGGAGGGCATGACCGCATCCAGGTGGCGCACCTCCACCAGCAGAGAGTCAATATACGCCCGGGTGATCACATCAGAGGAAAGGGCTTTACGTTCCATGGGGAAGGCCTCCTTCGTAAATCAAGTGAAAGCGTTGACCAAAAGAATCACCGCACCCAGCACCACCAGAACCACGCCAGTGGCCCGGTTGAGGGTGGCAGGCTTGGCCTTGTTGGCGAACTTCGCCGCCAGGCGGGCAAAGAGCAGCGTGAATGCCACACAGAGGATCAGCGTCCACCAGTCCGGTGCGCCGCCAATGGCAAAGTGGCTCACCGAGCCCGTCAGCGCCGTGAAGGCCATGATGAACACGCTGGTACCCACCGCTGTCTTGAGCTCATAGCCCATGACCGTGGTGAGGATGAGGAGCATCATCATGCCGCCGCCAGCGCCGATGAAGCCGCAGATGAAGCCTATCATCGCACCGCAGAGGATGGACTGGATGGTGCGCTTCTTCGCATCCACCTGCGCCATGGCTTCCTTGGTGGTCATGACAGGCTTCAGGATGAACTTCACGCCCAGCATCATCGTCATGAACACAGAGAAGCTGCCCATCGTCGTACTCGGCACAAGGCTGGACACCCAGCTGCCCACCACGGTAAAGGCAAGCACGGTGATCATCATGGTCAGGCCATTTTTGACGTCCAGATTTCCGTTTTTCTTGTACGTCCATGCGGACACAGCGCTGGCCAGCACATCGCTGGCAAGGGCGATGCCCACCGCGTCATAGGTTTCCATGCCCAGGAAGGTCACCAGCATCGGGGTGATGACCGCAGCAGCGCTCATTCCTGCAAAACCGGTGCCCAGGCCCGCGCCGAGGCCTGCGAACAGGCAAACAATAAACTCAACTATCATAATAGGTTATTCGCTTCCTTCCGTTATTCTCCTGCCAGCACAGACAAAATAGACTGTACCGTCGCATCCAACTGCTCTTGGGCGGTGATGGATGCAACGCCGTCGCCCTTCTGATGTCCATAATCGCCGAACTGGGCGTGATTCCCGCCGGGAATGATGACTTCCACCGCATTTTCCGGCAGATTGCCGCGATATTCAGCGTACTTTTCCCGCTTCATGACCTGATCCTGATCGCCATAGACGCTCACAACGGACAGGCTCTCCGGCAATTCCGCCGTGGAATAGGCCGCCAGCAGCACCAAAGCGTCGTAATCTGCTGCGTTCTTCGCAGCATAAGAGGCTGCCATTGCGCCGCCGAGGCTGTGACCGCCGATGGCCCAGCGGGTGATCTCAGGGTACTGATTGGCAATGCCGTCAGCAGCATTCAAGTCCAGCACGGCAAGTCGCAGGGGCATATGTACTGCCACGCAGAGGACGCCGTTCTCCGCCAGGGCCCGCAGCAGGGGCGCATAGGCCTCCGCTGGCACCAAAGCGCCAGGGTAAAAGATGAAGCCCACTTCGGGCTCATCCGGGATGAAAACAATGCTGTCGTCCGTGCTCTGTACGGTCACATTCTGGGCCGGGGCGAGCGCTGCCTGAGCCGCTTCCTGTACGGGGTAGAGACTCTCCACCCAGACAGTTGCGCCCGCCGCAGCCACCGCCAGCACCAGCACGATGGCAATCAGCCAGGCCCATAGTTTGCGCCTGATTTTCACTGTTGTTCCCCCATGTTGTTCGCCAGGTGGATGACATGGATGCTGCTGCCGCGCAGCACCTCCATCGCAGCCTTGATGTCGGTCAGATCAGCCTCTGTCATCTTGTCGGGCTTGGCACGGGAAATCAGCTTGCGAAGGGTGGCCTCGTCGTCCTTGACGCGTTTCTTTTCTTCCTTTTCGAGCTGCTTGCCGGCCTTGCCCAGCGCCATGCTAACCTGATTGCACAGCATTTGCGCCTCGTTGAGGGTCTGCATCAGGTCGCGGCGGAAGCCATCCTGCACGGCGTACTGCTCCGCATCGCGGATGGCCTGCTGGATTTCCGCCTCGGACATCTTTTCGTTCGCAGTGATGGTGATGGACTGGTTCGCGCCGGTGTCCTGATCGCGGGCAGACACGGTGAGGATACCGTTGACGTCGATATCAAAGGTGACCTCGATCTTGGGCACGCCGGCCATGGCCTTGCGGATGCCCTTGAGCTTGAACTTGCCGATGGTCTTGTTGTCCTTCGCCATGGGGCGCTCGCCCTGCAGGACGTGGATCTCGACGCTGCCCTGGAACATGCCCGCCGTGGTGAACACCTGCGAGTAATGCACCGGCAGGGTGGAATTGCGCTCCACCACGCGGGTGGCGACACCGCCGACGGTCTCGATGGCAAGGCTCAGGGGCGTCACGTCCAGCAGCAGGATGCCGGTATGCTGGGTCAGCGTGGTGTTCTCG